>CAKQNH010000231.1 GCA_934255105.1 uncultured Pirellulaceae bacterium | reverse complement strand
GGCTACTACCACGCTAACGATGCTCATCAGTTTGATCAGGATGTTGAGGCTTGGGCCACTGGTATCTTTGAAGGGATCGCCGACGGTGTCACCGACCACGGCAGCTTTGTGAGCCGGCGAGCCTTTGCCTCCCAGCTTGCCGCTTTCAATATATTTCTTGGCGTTATCCCAAGAGCCTCCGGAGTTGGACATGAACAGCGCTAAGCAGAATCCGGAAGAGAGCGAACCGGCCAGCAGTCCGAGCACACCACCTACACCGAGCACCAAGCCGGTAGCAATGGGCGTTAGTAGGCCGAGCATGGCGGGCAGGATCATCTCCCACTGAGCCGCTCGGGTGCTGATCAAAATGGGACGCTGGTAGTCGGGCTTGACCTGGCCTGTCAGAATGCCGGGCGTCTCGCGCAATTGTCGACGGACCTCGTCGACCATTCCATGTGCGGCGCGGCCGACGGCCTTCATCGTCAAGGAGCAGAATACGAATGTGGTCATGGCGCCCAAGAATAGACCGATGAGTACCCGCGGGTTCACGACTGTCGCCTCGTAGTAGCTGGTAAAGTCGTTGAGCGTGGCCGAACGCAGGCGTGTGAGCTTGCCGCCGCTGGGAACAAAGCTGGCATGTCGCTCGTCAAGTACGCGATCGACGGCGATGAGTTCGGCCGGAATGAGCTGTGGTCCGGCCGAGAAGCTAATCTCCTTCCACAGCGGTGCGATCCGTTCATCGCGCCGCGAATCTGGCGTGACCAGAAAGGCTTCAGCCTCAGTCCCTTGTTTGTAGATCACTAGTCCTGGGGAGAGCTTGTAGAAACCATCGGCATCGAGCGTTTGCGCGGCCTGCATCGACCAACGCTGAAAGCCGATGCGAACCTCCTCGACATAGGCGGCTACGAGGGCAAGCGCCGTCAAAGCGGCCGAGCCAATGGCAAATCCCTTGCCGGTGGCTGCGGTGGTATTGCCCAGCGAATCGAGCGCATCGGTGCGCTCTCGCACGTGGCTTTCCAGGCCGGCCATCTCTGTATTTCCGCCCGCGTTATCGGCGATCGGCCCATAGGCGTCTGTGGCGAGTGTGATGCCCAGCGTGCTGAGCATGCCCACGGCGCTGATGCCCACGCCGTACAGTCCCAACGCAAAGTACTGGGGTTCGTTGAGATTCCAGCCGCAGGCAAAACCGAAGGACATCAGGATGGCCGAACAGATGATCAGCACCGGTGCCCAGACGCTCCCCATGCCGTCGGCGATCCCCGTAATGATAATCGTGGCCACGCCGGTTTCCGCTTCTGCGGCCAGCTTCTGCGTGGGGGGGTAATGGTCGCTGGTCGCATATTCGGTGAATTTGCCGATCAGCCAACCAGCCCCTAAGCCGATCATGACGCTAAAGGCCACTCCGGGGATCATGCCCCACAGCAAAGTTCCAGGCACAGCAGGCATCAGCAGCCAAGTCAGGCCCAGGGTGGCTATACAGACCATGATCGAGGAGAAATTGATGCCGCGTCCGAGCGCATCGAGCAGATTTTTTTGATCGGCATCTTCTTTGGTGCGCACTAGATACATACCGGCGATCGATAGCAGGATACCGATGCCAGCCAACACCATCGGCAGCAGAATGGCGGACAGTTGGTTGGCTTGGCGCTCCTCGGGCGACAGGCCGGGAATCAGGCTGGGGCTGGCAAAGGCGGCTACGCCTAAGGCAGCGGTAGCCAGAATGGAACCGCAGTACGACTCGTAGAGATCCGCGCCCATGCCGGCGACGTCCCCCACGTTGTCTCCTACGTTGTCAGCGATCGTGGCCGGGTTGCGAGGTGAATCCTCGGCCATGCTCTGTTCGACTTTGCCGACTAGATCGGCCCCCACGTCGGCCGCTTTGGTGAAGATGCCTCCACCGACTCGCGCGAACAGAGCTTGCGCGCTGGCACCCATGGTAAAGCACAGCATGGCGACTGAGATGCCTTCCAGAGACAAGGCTTGATCGGCACCGGCTATCACGGGCCAGGCCCAATACAGAATCGCAAACCATATAGTGATGTAGGCTAGCCCGAGTCCAACTACGGTCAAACCGAGCACGGCACCGCTGCGAAAGGCCACGCGCAGTCCTTGATTGAGCGAGGTGCGCGCCGCTTGGGCGGTCCGTGAACTGGCTTGCGTGGCCGTCTTCATCCCCAGCCAACCGCTCAGCCCAGAGAAAAAACCACCCGTCAAAAATGCCAGCGGTACGAATTTGCTTTGCAGATCGAAGCCATAGGCAGCCACGGCTAACGAGCCCGCAATGGCTATGAAAACTAGGAATACCACCCAGTATTGTTGCCGTAGATAGGTGTCGGCCCCCTCGCGAACCGCAGCAGCGATAAACCGCATCTCGTCGTTGCCTTCATCGCATGTCATCATCCACTTGTAAAACAAGTAGGCTTGCACGAGGGCACAGATCGAACATGCGAAAGCGACCAACCAAATCACAACGTCCATGACGGATGTGTTCCAAATTCAATGGTGGAGAATTACGGGAGCAGTACCCAACGTCTGCCGCAATTGACAGATCGCCGGAGGGACGCAACGGCTTGCGGGCGAGCCAAGGAGCCGAGGCGCGAACCGATTCTAAGAATAGCATTTGTCAATGCTAGTAGGGAAGTAGGGTGGTAGGGGACGGATGCTTCTTTTCCTCAAAATGTGGTTTAGTGGTGGGTTGTGGGGCTTTGGCGGTGTGTTACGAGGCTCCATTGCTTGCAATGCTCGTACTATTTTAAAAATTTCACCAGATTGCGCGTAAGGCTGCATGCCTTTTGATCGTCTATATATGTGGACCGATCTGAATTTCCAACCACGGGAGCAAAGATGATGAGTAGCGTTGACAATACGGCACAGCGAGCCCCAGCGCACCAAGTTCGTTTGGGGCGAATCAAGGCGACGATTTGGGAGAACGCCACCGAGCATGGTGTGCGTCACAATGTGTCGCTCGCACGGATTTATAAAGACGGCGAACATTGGAAGGAGTCGCACTATTTTGGGCGCGATGATCTGCCGCTGGTGCAGAAGGTCGCCGATATGGCCCATTCGTGGATCTACGAGCACAGCGGCTCCCACCGCACCAACTCAGACTTGGCGTAGCAACCACATTCCAGTCATTCGATGGGCAGCCGGGGCAGCGTTAGACTCTGCCGTTTGCGGGTTATCATAGTCTATCACCTAGCAATTGAGCCAAGCGCCAGCGGTCGGTTTAGGTGCTGCCTCCGCGACTGCAGCCAATGCCACCCTTTTTGAGGTCGTGCTCAAGCTGAATTGCAGCATAATAGGTAATAGACAGCAGCAGGCTGCTTGCGGGTACTAAATCATACAGGCTCACAGCACGAGGGTAGATATGGAAATAATTTTGGCGGCTCCCAGAGGCTTTTGTGCGGGAGTCAATATGGCGATCACCAGTCTCGATTTGGCTATCGCCCATTTCGGCACGCCGATCTACGTCTATCATGAGATCGTTCACAACCAGCATGTAGTGAAAACCTTCGAGTCCAAAGGGGCGGTGTTCGTCGATGATCTGCATGAGATCCCCGCTGGATCGACCGTGCTGTTCTCCGCGCATGGGGTCTCTCCCGAGGTCCGCCACACCGCTCAGCAGCTCGGCCTGTTTGCCATCGATGCGACCTGTCCGCTGGTGACCAAAGTCCACCTGGAGGCGATCAAGTATGCCAAGGGAGGTTACACAATCCTGCTCATCGGCCACGAAGGGCATGATGAAGTGATCGGCACGATGGGAGAAGCCCCCGAGGCGATCATCTTGGTCGAGGACGAGCAGGAAGTCGACCAGTTAGATTTCACGCCCGAGACCAAGCTGGCTTACTTGACGCAGACTACACTCAGCGTCGATGATGCCAATCGAATCATTGGCCGCTTGCGTGAACGCTTCCCCTGGATCGAGTCGCCACCCAAGGAAGATATCTGCTATGCGACTCAAAATCGCCAGGAGGCGGTGCGACTGCTGAGCGAACAGGCCGACGTGATACTGGTCCTGGGCAGCCAGAACAGCAGCAACAGCCAGCGGCTGCGCGAGCTGGGAGCAGAGCAGGGGAAGCGGGCCTATTTGATCGACGGCGAGCAGGATTTGAACGTCCAGTGGTTCCGCCCCGACGATCGGATTTTGGTTACCGCCGGGGCCAGTGCGCCCGAGTCGGTGGTCCAGTCGACGATTGCTTGGTTGGTCGAGAAGTTTGGTGCTACGGTTCGCGAAGAGACGGTGCGCAGGGAGGATGTCCATTTCCCCCTCCCCAAACCGCTGCGCAAATTGGCCAAGTCGTAGCAGCTTAACACTGCTCGCACTGGAACTTCTCCCTTGGGGAGAGGTCGAGCGTAAGCGAGGGGTACAACTTACGCGAGTGGTGGAACCATCGGTACGGCTGGGAAGGACTTGTAGGGTATGTAACGGGCAGGAGTGCCCGTTCTACGTGTGAGGTGTGAGGTGCTCTCGAAGAAACGCTGTTCGTGGCTTACAATTGGGTGCGCCTGCGACAAAGTCCCTCCGCGAGCCTAGAGTCCCTCCGCGAGCATAGAAAGCGTGTTGAATGAGCGCGACTGTTACCGAACCGGTCATCAGCTTTCCTGAGCACTGGCAGCATCGCCATTTGTTGGATTTGGAAAGCCTGTCGGAGGTCGACATCAACACGCTGCTAGATACCGCTCAAGCTCTGAGCGATTTGTATAGCAGCCACGGCAAGCTATCGTTGCTGAGCGGCAAGACGATGGCCAATTTGTTTTTCGAGAACAGCACGCGCACGCGCAATAGTTTCTCGTTGGCCGCCAAGCGGTTGGGTGCCGATACGATCGAATTCTCCTCGACGGGATCCTCGGTTTCTAAAGGCGAGACGTTTATCGATACGGCTAAGACCATCGAGGCGATGGGCGTAGATGCTGTGGTGACTCGGCACGGCACCCCCGGCGCGTCGCATCTGCTCGCCCAGCACTTAGACTGCTCGGTGCTGAACGCGGGGGACGGTCCGCACGAACATCCGACCCAAGGCTTGCTCGACATCTTGACGATTCGCCAGCATCGCGGTTCGATTGAAGGGTTGACCGTGGCTCTGGTGGGAGATATTTCTCACAGTCGCACAGCCCGCTCGAACATTTGGGGATTGAAAAAGCTGGGGGCGAATGTCATCGTATGTGGCCCAGCTACTTTGGTCTCCAAGAAATGGGAGGATCTGGGGATCGAGGTGGCCTACAATCTAGATGCCATCCTGCCACGCTGTGATGTGCTCAATCTGCTGCGCATTCAATTCGAGCGCCAGGCCACGCGACCTTTTCCGTCGGTTCGCGAGTATGCTTTGCTCTACGCCATGAATGCGGAGCGGATGCGGAAGGCCAAGGATGAGATTTTGATCATGGCCCCGGGCCCGATCAATCGCGGGGTTGAGGTGACGCCGGAGGTTGCCGATGGTCCGCACTCGGTGATTTTGCAGCAGGTGAGCAATGGCATCGCGGTGCGGATGGCCGCCCTGTGGCTGCTGCTTGGCGGCCCAGCTAAGTAACTGCACAAATAGGTGCAGTCGTAGCCGAAGTCGCCAGACTTTGGAAGAATCAAGTGACGGTCCAAAGTCTGGCGACTTCGGCTACCAGTGCAACATATTAGAGTGCCCGTTTCAATCCCGTTGATGTGAGGTTCGAGTGACGCAGGCGACACCGAGTTGGTTGATTGAACAAGGCCGCATTGTTGATCCACGGCAGGGGATCGACCGGATTGGGCGTCTGCTGATCGCCGACGGCGTGATCGCGGCCGTCGATCCTAGCGACGGCGATCTGCCCCAAGGCTGTTCACGCATCGACGCCACGGACTGCATCGTTGCTCCCGGTCTAGTCGATTTGGCGACCGAGGTGGGCGAGCCGGGGCGCGAAGAGGACGAGACGATCGGCACAGCTACGATGGCTGCGCTGGCGGGTGGCTTTACTTCGCTGGCCTGCGCGGCCAATACCGATCCTCCCATCGATACCGCCACCACGGTCGAATTCGTGCGGCAGAAGGCAGTGCAAGCAGATCGCTGCCGCGTCTATGTGATTGGCTGCGTCAGCAAGGGACGCGCCGGTGAGGAGCTGGCGGAGATCGGCGCGCTCGTCGAGGCGGGCGCGGTAGCGCTGAGCGATTCCCCTCGGCCACTGAGCAACACAGCACTGCTCAGGCGAGCGCTTGAGTACTGCCTGATGTTTGACAAGCCCATCATCGACCGACCCGAAGTCACCAGCCTGACTCGCGGCGGTGTCATGCACGAGGGGATGATGCAGTTGATTTTGGGTCTAGCACCCATGCCGGCGGAAGCCGAGGATCTGGCTACCTCTCGCGATCTGCGGCTGCTGGAAACCACCGGCGGTGTTCTGCACCTGAGCAGTATCTCGACGGCAGGGAGTGTGGAATTGGTCGGACGTGCCAAGAAGCGCGGGACGCGCGTCACGGTCGGAATACGGATTGGCAATCTGTGTTACAGCGAAGATCAACTGCGGACTTTCGACTCCAATTTTAAAGTCAATCCACCCCTGCGCAGCCAAGCGGATATCGACGCCTGTTTACGGGCGTTGGAGGACGGGACAATTGACGTGCTGACGAGCGGCCATCAGCCGAAGTCGCTGGAGAAGAAGATGCAGGAGTTGGACGCTGCCCCGTTTGGCATGAGTACGCTCGACACGGCGCTGGCGCAAGTGATCACCAACTTGATCACGCCCGGTAAGCTGAGTTGGAAGCGAGCCATCGAGGCGATGTCGTGCGCACCAGCGGCTGCCATGGGGATTCCAGGGGGCTCGTTGGCTGTCGGACAGGCGGCCGATGTGGTGGTCATCGATCCTCGGGCCGAGTGGACTGTGGAGCGTGCCACGATGCACTCGCGGAGCAGCAATACGCCGCTGTTGGGCAAGCCACTGCAGGGGCGCGCGAGGCTGGTGTTTGTCGGTGGCCGGTTGAAGTTTGCGCTTGAAGCCTACTAAAAAAGCCGCTGAGGTACCTAGTCAATGAAGACTGAGGCCTCAGCGGCTATTTCGAAACTTCCGACCGTCGGCGGCAAAAAGCGGAGCCGCTGCGAGACAAGCGTAGATCGAGCGTGCTTCTGCACATGCTACTTAGTGATCTAAGCCAACGCTAAAATTGGTCCCTCTGCCGGAATTATGGCCGGAAGCTCATTTTTATGTGGGCTTATCATGGCCCACGAATCTAATCATAAGCCAAGCTAGGCTGACAGCA
>CAKQNH010000230.1 GCA_934255105.1 uncultured Pirellulaceae bacterium | reverse complement strand
GAGTAGCGAG
The DNA here is from genome assembly GCA_934255105.1 of uncultured Pirellulaceae bacterium. Taxonomy (GTDB): domain Bacteria; phylum Planctomycetota; class Planctomycetia; order Pirellulales; family Pirellulaceae; genus Aureliella. The sequence continues at coordinate 7,201 of CAKQNH010000230.1, read as the reverse complement.
TTGGCCGTAATTACAGGTAGGGGCATCCTCAAAACTTGGGACTTAGAAACGATGTCGCCTATCGCGGAGTTGGACCTGAACCCCGACTCGACGGGAGCCGCCTCCAAATGCACGTACACGATCGATGGGAAGTTTATTCTTGCGGCGGGTGCGTTTGGGAAGATGGTTGTTGTGGACGCATCCACCTTCAAGATTGTTAGATCCATTCCCCTGTCCAGCAACACGAATGCTATCGCCTGTAGCCCGGGAGGGGATATCTTCGCAACCGCACACGATGATGGCAGAATTCGAATTTGGGATTGGCCCAGCGGCGAGATTCGCACGACTCTGATCGGGCACACACGAAAAGTCCATCGGATCGCGTTTTCTGGCAATGGTCTAACGTTGGCCTCGTGCGCACTCGACAATACCACACGACTGTGGGCTCCAGAGAGTGGAAGGTATTACGGAATTCTCCACCACCATTCGACTAGTCCCACCGATTTGGCATTCTCGCCCAGTGGTGCCTTTCTGGCGGTTACCCAAGACCGACCGAAGTCCTCTGCGGGCGGGCTCTTGATTTTCCCCACAGCAGTCCGTTCTAGCCAGTGATGTGAAAACAATCGCGAAGCGGCGATGGTAGGTTGTTGTAGGCGTTAGTCCGGTGGGTGAATGGCTGCACGCTTGCCTGCGAAGCGGCGAGAGCAATCGGTTGCTGCCGCCGCTTCGCGGCTCACCGACGTGGAGCGCAGCTCATCCGTGGGCTGACGCCCACGGCTATTTGCTGCCGTGGCTTCGCCACTAATGCGTCGCTGCAAATGCGTCGCTGCAAATGCGTCGCCACTAATGCGTCGCCTCTAATGCTTCGCCTCTAATGCTTCGCTGCTAATGCTTCGCCACTAATGCGTCGCCCCTAATGCTTCGCTGCTAATGCTTCGCCACTAATGCGTCGCCCCTAATGCGTCGCTGCTAATGCTTCGCCGCTAATGCTTTGTTGCTAATGCTTCGGTCGCTGCTAAACTACTGCTCGCTGCGCTCGATGATGGTGATGGGTAACGTGAGCTGGGTTGTCTTCATGGGAAGACATCGGCTTGCGTCGCAAGCTTGCGTGGTGACCGTGATCGACAAGTTCGTAGGGCCAACGGGGCTTTGGGCATTGACAGAGACTGGAATTTTGAATTCGATGTGGCCGCTGTAAGTGTTGAGATTCTGCTTCAAAACTTCGTCCCTTCGGCGACTGGCTTTCGGCGGTTCGATCTCGCCGATCGTCAATTGCTCGTTGGCTCCCACGCTGACACCGCTGGGCTGGACAAAATCGGCATCAGGATTCTCGGCGTATAGGTGCCAACCGTCATCGATTTCAATAACGATGGTGACGGTAAACATGTCTGCTTCAGCGACCCTGGGTTTGGACGCATCCGCGCTGATCAAAACAGGGCCAGCTCGCTGACTCGTTGCCGCCTCTGGCGAATCGGGGGCGTGGGCACCCGCTAGCGATGGTTTGTTATCGCTAGACAATAGGTGCGACGTGGCCAGCAGCAGATCCTCGCTGGCTGCCGGCTGCCGCAGCATCAGCGGGGCGAGAGACTGGAGCGCAGAGCGGGAAACTGTGCGAAAGTTCTCATTGCCTGTCAGTTCGAAGAGTTCGACTAGTACCTGCAATGCGGCCCCGTTGGGATCGGGCATGTTTCCACCGCCACCGAGGTGCTTTGACCGAACGAGGAGTTCTTCATGATCATGGGTCGTGAAAAAGAAGCCTCCGCTCTGCTGATCTTCAAAGCCTGCGATCATATCCGTAGCAAACTTCTCGGCCTGTTGGAGCCAACGGATGTGTCCGGTTGCTTTGTACAGTTCGACCAGCCCCAGAGTAAAGCAGGCGTAGTCGTCCAGATAGCCGGGCAATTTGGCTTGACCATCGCGAAAAGATCGCAGCAGTTTTCCATCGCGCACCATATTGCCAAGGATGAACTCAGCCGCTCGTTCAGCAGATTCCGAATAGCGTGGTTCATTTAGCAAACGCCCTGCGCGAGCCAGCGAGGCAATCATCAACCCATTCCAACTCGTCAGCACCTTGTCGTCCTTGTGGGGCTGCGGCCACGTCAGACGCGCGGACAGCAATTTCGCTCGGATGGTTGCAAGCTGAACTTTCAACTCTTCCACATCCGCGCCCGACTGCTGTGCTTGCGCTTCGAACGTCTCGGTTCGATGCGGAATGTTTGCGCCCGTTTGCTCGCCCGTCGACTCTTCCGCGAAGTTGCCCCCCGGCTCGATATGATAGACTTTGGTAAACATTTCCAGCTCAGCCGGCGTCAACGTATCGCGCAGCCGCTGCATGGTCCACACGTACGCCTCACCCTCCTTGCCAACATCCCCCGAATCGAGTGCGGAATAGAATGCACCTTGCGGCGAGGTCATCTCGCGGTCGACCCAGGCATAGATGTCTGCGACCGCGTCACGATAGCGTGGCTGGCCAGTAAGCTCGAATGCGTCCGCATAGATGCTCATCAACTGAGCATTGTCGCAGAGCATCTTTTCGAAGTGCGGCAGCAGCCATTGCGTGTCAGTGGAATAACGGTGAAAGCCGCCGCCGATATGATCGTGAATGCCACCCAGCCACATTGCGTCCAGCGTTTGAGTAGCCGGCACGAGCAGCGTTTTGTCCGACGTGTCCCGGAATTGTTGGATCAGCAAGCGGAGGGCCGAGTGTGGCGGGAACTTGGGGGCCCCGTGAAAACCACCCCGTCCTGAGTCAAAGCGTGCCACCAGTTGTTGTGTTGCCTGCTGGAGCAGTTCGGGCGTCAGTTGTGAACTACCCGTCAACGAGGGTTCACTGATTCCCTTGGCGGCACGTGTAATTGCTGCGGCTTGCTTATCGACGTCAGCTCGTCGCGTTTGCCAAACTTCATTGAGTTGGTTCAGTACGGAAATGAATTGTTTCTTTGGGAAGTAGGTTCCGGCCATCCATGGCTTGCCCTCGGGCGTCAGCCAGACGGAGTTGGGCCAGCCACCGCGTTGGGTTAGCAACTGCGTGGCGAGCATATATTGTTCGTCGATATCGGGGCGCTCCTCGCGATCGACCTTGATAGCTACGAAGTGCTCGTTGATCACTTTGGCGACCTCTGGGTCTTCAAACGACTCAACCTCCATCACATGGCACCAATAGCAAGTCGAGTAGCCGATGGACAGAAAGATGGGTTTGTCCTCTCGCTTCGCTTTGGCAAACGCCGCGTCGCCCCAAGGATGCCAGTCGACGGGATTGTGGGCATGCTGCAGCAGATAGGGACTGCTCTCATGGATCAGCAGATTCGTGTGCGAGTGGCTCTCGCCCGCCCCATCACTGGCCCCCTCTTGAGCTTGAGTTACCGAATCGCCTGGTGTACGGATGTTCATACTACTGAGCCCGAAACAGAACGCGATAAACATGGCGGCGAGTACGGGATTGAATCGCAACCGTTTCAAAATTAGCATCGAGCGAGTTCCGCTACGTAAAAGTTCACAGCCTAGCAGTATCACTCGATTGTATGGTATTTGCGAATACCGCGCACACTTTACCTCTGGAAATGCTAGCTACGTCCAGTCCGTCCGGACGCCCCCTCTGCTGTGGGTTGATGAATCGGTGTTGAGCAGGCAGAGATGCAAGGCCGCATTTTTGCTGTTGTGAGCGTTGAAAAGAATTTTACAATTTTAAACGTGACAAATGGATTGGAATCTGGCCAGGGAAGATTAGGGAGTGGTCTGTGGCGAGTGAGTTGCAAGAGGAAGCGAGCCGGGAAATCTTTCGACTGGCGCTTGAGGGCGATCCAGCCAGCGTGGAGCATTTGCTGGCCAGCTATGGTGGCTACTTGAGGCTGCTGACTTGTACGCGCCTAGATAGGCGGATTCAGCATCGGGTCAGCCCATCGGATATTGTTCAGGAAACACTGTTGGAGGCGCATCGTGACTTTGCCAATTTCAACGGAGCAGAAATCGAACAGTTCACTGGGTGGCTCCGCCAAATTCTGGTGCACAATATCAGCAATGCGGTGGGAGCGCACCTATTAGCGGCGAAACGCAGCGTTCGTCGTGAACGATCCGTGGCCGAGATATCCTCAACAATTGACCAATCTCATCAAGGCCTATCCGCTCTAGCTGCCAACGAGCGGCGGTCGCCCGCTTCGGAAGTGGACCACCAAGAATCACTTGTTAATTTGTCAAATGCTCTGGAGCGATTGCCAGAGGATTATCGCACGGTCATCGTCTTGCGCCACTTGGATGGACAGGCATTCACAGACATAGCCGCGCGGATGCAGCGCACAGCAGGCGCGACGCGCATGCTGTGGCTACGCGCTATCGAGCAATTACGACGGGAAATGGAGAGACCATCGTGAACAATTATTGTATGCCATCAGCGGACTCGTTAGCTAAACAAGATGCGGGCCAGTTCGCGTCGGCAGTAGCGGAGGAAATCCAAGATGAGATCGCGATACTGCTCGACCGCTACGCATCTTACCTGGAACAGGGAGACGAGACGCTAGCAGCCGCGCTTCTGGATGCCCATCCCGAGCTGCGAGATTCTTGGGGAAACCATTTAGAGAGTTTACAGCTACTGTGCCGAGCGACTCGATCCAAGAGCGCTGAAGCACAGCGACGCAATCCAGATATCACAAACGATGAATCGATCTTGGGCGATTACCGACTCAATCGCGAGATCGGCCGGGGGGGGATGGGGATCGTCTATGAAGCGACGCAACTTTCATTGCGTCGCAACGTGGCTTTGAAGATCCTACCCTTTGCGGCGGTGCTGGACAAACAGCAGGTGGCCCGCTTTCGCAATGAGGCTCAAGCGGCGGCCTCACTTCACCATCCCCACATCGTGCCAGTCTTTGCTGTCGGCTGTGAACGCGGCGTGCATTACTACAGCATGCAGTTAATCGATGGTCGCACGCTCGATCAAGTATTCACCGAACTTCGGCCCCAGCAAGTGGGCCAAGCGGAAGCCCGCAGTAAAGCCCATAACATCGACAAGCCAATTGCGGCAGCGAGTGTTGTTCGTGCGAATTCGGCTGGCGACTTGGCGGATCAAACCACCATGGAAGCGCCCATGGTACCGCTGGAGCGTTCCGCCAACCCCACCTCCGCTATGGCCGGTGAGACGTCATCTGGTTTTGGCAACAACTCTACCCAAGCCCATCTGCTCAGCCGAGCCAGCACGGTGCAGTCGATACGCAGTCGCGGCTATGTGCACGATACCGTAGAGTTGATAATCTGTGTCGCCGAAGCGCTCGATTTTGCACACCGTCAAGGCGTTGTGCATCGCGACATCAAGCCATCGAACCTACTGGTTGATTCGACTGGCAAAATTTGGGTGGCCGATTTTGGACTCGCGCGCGTGCGAGGTGTGGGGAATTTGACGGCTGCTGGCAGCGTTCTAGGCACTGCCCGCTACATGAGCCCGGAACAGATCAAGGGGCTGCCGCAGGAGATCGACCATCGAACCGACATCTATTCGCTGGGAATCACGCTGTATGAACTGCTGACACTGCAGCCAGCATTCAAAGCCCGCAATCGGGAACTACTGTTCAAGGCCATTGAAAGTGACGAACCAATTTCGCCACGGCGATTGAATTCTACGGTGGCCACCGATCTGGAAACGATCGTTCTTAAGGCCATCGCTAAGAATCGAAGCGAACGCTATGCGACGGCCGGCGAGATGGCGGCGGACATGCGTCGTTTCCTGGAGGGGAAGCCTACGCATGCGCGTCGGCCCACCCCACTTGATCGCGCTTTCAAATGGGCGCTTCGGCGGAAGCGCTTAGTTTTTACGTCGATTTGCATCTTGGTCTTGGCGGTGCTCGGCCTGACTGCAGCCACGGTGTCGGTCACTCGAGAGAGTCGATTGAAAGACCAAGCCACGGCAAGAGCACGCCTTCATCTGGACCAAGCGCACATGTTGGTCGACCGTTTCGGCGGGCTAATGTATCGGCGGTTGGCCGCCCTGGAAGGCACTGCGGAACTGCGGACGGAACTGCTGCACGAAGCCGAGCGGTATTACCTGCATTTCCTTGAGTATGCCAGCCAGAATGATACCCTGCACAGCGACCTACCCAAAGTTCACTATCGACTGGCCGCAACCTATCGCGAACTGGGTGATTTCGATGCAGCAGAGCGGAAGTATCAGGAGGCCATTGCCGCCTTTGAAGCTCTCCAAGGTCAAACACCATGGAACTGGGAGCGGCAGGCAGACCTAGCATTGTGCTGGCACAATCTGGCCGCCTTGCAACAGCAACGCGGCCACTACGCCGAGGCGATCGCCGGTTATCGTGTGGCGACAGAATTGCAGGACAATTTATTGGAACGCGACGAACCAACGCCTCGCATCCTGCAGGAGTGGGCTATGACGCGAAACAATTACGGACTGCTGCTGTGGCAGAGCTCCGATAGCCAGCAGGCGGTGGGCATGCTCAGCGACACCCAATTGCAATTGCTCAGTTATCTCGAAAACTCGCCTCGCGATCGCATCGCGCGCCAACAGCTTGTCGAATGCCGAAACTCATTGGTAGCTTGCTTGTTGGACGACGATCTCGCCCGCGCCGAGACCTTGCTCAATGACAACATAGCCGACCTGCATGCCCTAGCCGCATCAGACGAATCATCCCCGCACGCAATCACGTCCTCTGGGTTCCTGGTGACGGAACAATCGATCACTTGCCAATTGGCCGTCTGCCAGAACAACCTAGCCACCGTGCTGGGAGGCAGGGGCAAACGCGACTCAGCTTTGAGCGTAGTTCGCAAAGCGATTGCCGGCCTGGAACCTTGGGTAGCGCAGCGGCCAACCGATATAGACGCGCAGGAGCAACTGGCAGTCGCCAACAACAACCTCGGCCAACTACTATGGCTCGAAGCCGCCGACCAAGAGTTGGCCATCGAGGCCTTCAAGGTGGCAGAGAGGTCGCTACGGAACCAAATCCAGCGCAGCCAGGGGCGGACAGAAACGTTGAGTCGACTAGCTGGTGTGCTGCACAACTTGGGGATGGTCCACCACACCCAAGGACTCAACTCGGCTGCCGTCGACTACTTAACCGAAGCTATGGAGCTCCAGGCTCAGGCGGTAAAACAAGTCCCCTTTCATCAAGGCTATCGCAAGTACTTGGAGGAGCACCGCGAGTTGCTTGATCAGATTTTGAGCCAGTTCAAGGGTGCGCGAGCGGAGGATGACGCGGCTGCTGATTTCAGGCCTTAGGCT
>CAKQNH010000229.1 GCA_934255105.1 uncultured Pirellulaceae bacterium | reverse complement strand
CGGTAGAGAAGAATCTAGTCGGCCTGCATTTGAGTGGTTCGATTCTGCGGTTTGTTTATCTCGATTTAATAATCGCGTCGCAACTATTGGCCTTGACCCATGCGGGCCACACCTATTTGATGCAGTTCCAGGCCGAAGATCGCGAGCACGAGCAGATGCAGGCCGTGTTCGACGCCATGCTCACATCGCTGTGTCAAAGTCTGGTGAAACAGTAAAAGCCGGGATAACCGGCGAGCATAACCGCCATTGTGCTTCAATTGTTTCGAATTGCTGGCGCGCAAGAAGTTTGCGTGGCGATGCTGACAATCCCCGGTTTCGCCTTTTTTCCTAGGCTATTGACGGTATAATCAGGAACATTCATTCCGATCGCCGGGCCGCAAGTGTCGCGCCTAGACGGAAAACTTTAGCCAACTTTAATACGATTACGAGCCTGCATGATGGCGGACCATTGGAAATCGATTGCAAACCGTCTGGGCGCACCTGGTGTGGACGAGCCCGAGGAGGATACTCAAGTTGAGACTCGCGTAGAGACTCAGGCCGAACAAGCACCGCGCTCGCACACCGCCAGCGTCCAGCACTCCGCGCCCAAATCCACTCCGGCGTCCAGTTCCAAGACTATCAAGTCGACTGGCCCCCGCGCAGAGACTCCTAGCACCGCGGGAACCCCTAGCAAACGAGATGCTTTCGAGCCGTCGGCCGACGCTGCACAGCATGAGTCGTTCCAGGAATCGAGCTCGCCTGAGCCGAGCGGCGATAAGCCCGCTTCGGGCTTGCATTTCGACCCCAGCCAACCCATTCCCGACGAAGCTTTATCCTTCAAATCGCTACGTCCTAAGTCGTCGCAGAGCAAATCGCCTCGGCAGCCCGAACCAACACCACCTACACCTACGCCCACAACACCGGCCGCCAGATCGTCCAGCGAGCCATCCCCACTTCAACCGGCGCAAGCCAGACGGGAAGCTCCCAGAATGCAGGATCGAATTGAAGCCGAGGCACCAGCGGCTCCTCCACCGCCCGAAGCTCCTCCTAGACGCAAGTCGTCGTGGGAGTCGCTGGCCAATATGTTCAACATTAAAGTCGATCGCTCCAAGCCAGCGGAAGCCGTTCCGGAGGTTGAGGCTCCAGCTCCGCAGCCTGTTCAGCCGCGTGGCTCGCGCCCTGCGGCTGAGGCCAGCACCGAAGAGGATCAACCTTTTTCTATCTTTGCGGAGGATCGCCCTTCGCGTTCCAACCCGGCCTTGGACGCGATGTTTGGCGACGCGCCATCGCCGACCAAGTCTTCGCACGACGACTGGGGTAAGCCTCGCGTGATCGACGATCTCGGGTGGGAAGACGATGGTCGTAAGCACACCAGCCAGCGTAACGAGAGTTCCCCCAGCAGCGCTGCCGAAGGCGATGACCAACGCAGATTGGCCAGCCCAGAAGCGGCCAGCGACTCAGACGACGAAGAGGCGCCGCGCCGCGGACGCCGGCGACGTCGAGGTCGCCGCGGACGCTCCGACTCAGCCGACGCATCGCCCGCGGCCGAAAGCCCGCGTAGCTGGGGCGGTCTGGACGACGACGCCAATGGCACTGCGGACGACGAAACCGATCACGGCTTGCACGACGATCCGTGGGAGGAACCCGAGAGCTTCGAACTAGTTCAGCCCAGCAGCCTGGACCAAACGGATTTCGACTCAGACGGCGCGGCTGAAGAGTTGTCGGCTGACGGAGAGGTCCTGCGTCGCTCATCCCGGCACCGGCGTCGTGGTGGACGTGGCGGTAGCGGTCGCGAGCGAGATACAGCAGAAACGCCGCGTGGTACGCCTGCCGCGCGCAGTCCCGGTCGCGCCCGTCCTTCGCCCAGCGGACGCTCAAGCAGCGATGTTAGCGATGGACCGACCGGCTTCCGAGATGCAGACAGCCATGACGATGCACGCGATCAGCTCGATAGCCCACGCGCGGCCACGGGGCCAAAGCGCGCGGAGAGTGAGGATAGTGGTGACGATCGCGGTTCGCGCTCGCGGCGACGCAGCGGCAGCGGCGACAGAGCACCTAGTTCTCGCCGAGAGCCTGCGGCTGATAGTCCGAGCCGGACATCCGCCCCTCGACGACCCGCCCGACCGTTTGACGATGAGGGGCCGATTGAGGATTCGTTCGATGATGCATCGCTCGGACCCGACGGAGACGAGGGTGAGGCTCCCAGCGGAGAGGGACAGCACCGCAGCATACCGACTTGGGCGGACTCCATCGCATCCCTGATACAAACCAATACGGAAAACCGTAAGCGTGGTGATAATCGCGGCGCACCGCGGGGTCGTCCCCGTGGTCGCCGTTAAACCCGGACGCTGTTAAACTATGGACGTCGTCTGCCCACACCAGCGGTAATCCGATGGTATGCCAGGACGTTTGGCGTGCAAGCCGTCTAGTCCTGCACGAAGTCGGGAATAACTTGGCATTTAGCCAATTGGCACACTTCTAAAAGTGTTCCCGGCGACGTACCATCTATAAAGAAGAAACCTGCCTGACAGTGGCTCTCGCGAGGGGGAGCCGTGAACCTGGTCAGGACTTAACTGTAGCAGCCATAAGCGGGGTACTCTTGTGCGAGGGCCTCTGACGGGCAGGTTTCATTCTTTCTTCAGTTCGAGCCGATCTGAATAACTAGCCGCGATGGATAAATCTGCTACCTCTTCCAACGATTCCAGCGGCTACACGGTTGTCGCGCGACGCTATCGCCCACGCTCGTTCTCTGAACTAATCGGCCAGGATCACATTGCCCATGCCCTGGATACGGCCATTGCCAGCGGACGCGTAGGGCACGCCTATCTGTTCACGGGAGCCAGAGGGGTCGGTAAGACTTCATCGGCGAGGATTTTTGCCAAAGCCCTCAACGCAGTCGACGGCGAATTGGCCGCAGACATCGCCCAGGCGATCGACTCCGGGGAGGATATGGATGTCATCGAAATCGATGGTGCCAGCAATCGGGGCATCGAAGAGATCCGTCAACTGCGGGCCAACGTCAACGTTCGTCCCAGCCGCGCGCGGTACAAGATCTACATCATTGACGAAGTGCACATGCTGACCAACCAAGCATTCAATGCACTGCTCAAAACCCTGGAAGAACCTCCGCAGCATGTGAAGTTCATTTTCTGCACGACCGATCCAGACAAACTGCCGATCACAGTGCTGTCGCGCTGCCAGCGATTCGACTTTGTGCCGATCAAGCTCGACGCAATTCAGGCCAAGCTGAAAGAGATCTGTACGGCCGAGGGTTTCGCCGCAGACGACGACGCTCTAGCCCTGCTGGCTCGACGCGCCGCTGGATCGATGCGCGACAGCCAATCGCTGCTCGAGCAGGTGATGAGCTTCTCGCAGGAGCGGATCAGCGTCGAACAAGTCCAGCAGTTGCTAGGCATAGCCGACGAAGGTCGCCTGCTAGCCCTGACTCAGGCATTGGCCGATAAAAACGCCTTGCAAGCTATTGAACTGGTGGCCGAAGCGGCCCGCAGTGGTGCTGACGCGGGGCAGTTGGCCGAGCAACTGCTCAATTACTTCCGCGACGTAATGGCGGTGGGCATTGGCGGTGGCCCCGAGCTGCTGCTGCTGGCCAATCCAGCCGGCCATGCAGGCCTAAAAATTCTGGCCGACCGGTGGGGAGTGCAGTCGATCCTAGCGGCGATCCAGATCATGGACGAATCGCTGGTGCGCATGCGCAGCAGTGTTTCCGCCCAAGCGCTGTTAGAAGTTGCGTTGGTGCAGATCTGTCAATTGTCGCAGCTAGCTTCCATCCCTGCATTGTTGGAAGCCATGCGCGATGCTGGGCGCGGCACCAGCTCGCCTGCGGGCACCCATCAAGCAAGCCCACAAGCCAGCCCGCAGGGGCCGAGCGAAAAAAAAAACGCTGAAACGACCAGCCAGCTAACCAACACCGCCAGCAGCCCGACCGCCAGCAGCCCAGCGGTCACTGCTCCAGTCTCACAGGCTGGTGCTTCAATTGACAGCGGCAGTGCATCTACTGTCCATAGCACTACTGTCCACAACTCTGCTGGCGATGCCCTAACTGACGCCACTCCCCTTCCCGCCGTCGCACCCGCAGAGTCTCCCGCAGTTGGACTGGTGCCAGGCGCTTCGCCTGCCGGTGCTGGCGTTGAAGTGGCTACCGGCTCCACCGCGTCCGCTGCTGCTGTAAGCCCGCCGCGTGAACTGAGTCCGACAGCCTCATCGAACATCGCTGACCCTAACGCGCGCAGCGGACCGCCAGCGCGCAGTGTGCAAGAGCCTCGGCCAACGAGTCCCCCGTCCGCTACAGCAATGTCTAACCCTGCGCAAGGCTCTCCCGAAGCGCTCGGATTGTGGCGTACTGCCGTGGGATCGATCAGCGACATGTTGGCCGATTACGCGAGCTTGGCGATCGCCGTGGTGCCCGACGGTGCCGACCATTGGAACATCTTGTTCCCTCCCGGCGCCGGAAGATCGCGTGAAGTGTGCGAGCAGAGCGAACGGCGTCAAACGCTCGAACGAGCCGTAGCGCAAGTCGCCAAGCGGCCACTGCGGCTGACCTTCGCCGTATTGCCGGGTGAACCTGTGCGCAGCGTCGCCGCTACACAACCGTCGACCAACCGGGTACAGAAGCTGCGCGAAATCTCCGACAACCCCTACGTCAAAAAGTGCTGTGAGGTGCTCGACGGTGAAATCCTCCGCGTCGATCCACCTGTGGCCACACAGTCGTCCAATCGGACCGCTGGTCCGCACGCGTCGAGCGCCCGCAGTTGAACGCTGGAGATACATTAGTTAGCATTGGGCCAAAATTGCTGTCGCAGATACGACGGAACTTCTCCTCACGACGCGTAGCGCACAGGCAGCGCTATCTTGATATAGGGCGGACATTGCCTGCCGGATCACTGACAAGATTTACTTTTCAATTTTTGAAGGAAATGCATTCGTGTTTAAAACTCTAAGTGGTCTTTCGCAGTTGATGCGGCATGCTGGCTCTTTGGGAGAGCGTGTGAAAGAGATGCGCGCCAGTTTGGCCGAGGCCCAAGCGACCGGTAGTGCAGATGACAATCGAGTACAAGTGGAAGTTAGCGGCCTGGGCGTCGTCACACGTCTCAGTCTGGCCCCCGGCCTGGTTGCGGAAAACGATACCGCTCGGCTGGAGGAGTTGATTCCGCAGGCGCTCAATGAAGCGCTAGCCAAGGTGCGGCAGATGCATGTCGATAAAGTGCGCGAAGCAACCGCTGGTATCGAATTGCCGGGGCTGGAAGAGGCTCTGTCTAGCCTTTGAAGCAACTGCCGTAGCCGAAGTCGCCAGACTTTGGACGCCATTTATTCACCCAAAATTTGGCGGCTTCGGCTACCCATATTTGGACACTTCTCGCTGAACGCCACCGACAGTCTCGATTTTTCGTACTCGTACTCGTACTCGTACTCGTACTCAATGAAATGGTACTCGTACTCCTACTCGATTCGCATGGGGCATCGAGTAGGAGTACGAGTACCGCCTACGGCTGAGTACGAGTGCGAAAATGCAAGCAAAGGTGAGCGTGCTGCTGATTTAGCTCGACGAATATGGTGGCGTTCAGCGAGAAGTATCCATATTTGCGACAACTATAATCGGCCCGATGCTTAAGAGCAGGCACTTTGGAGTAGAGATGAATCTTAGCAATGGTTCGGTCAACGAATTGATCGATCAGCTCGGCAGACTGCCTGGCGTGGGACGCAAGTCGGCTGAGCGTCTGGCATATCATTTACTTCGCGTTAGCAAGGGCGAAGCGCTCGCGCTTGCCGAGGCGATTCGCGAAGTGCGCGAAAACGTCAGCTACTGCAGCGTGTGTTACAACTTGGCTGAGGGCTCGTTGTGCGCGATCTGCCGAGACCCCAGTCGCGATAGTTCCAAAATGTGCGTCGTCGAGCAACCACGCGACCTGATGGCGCTCGAACAAGCGGGCGTCTACCGCGGGCTGTATCATGTGTTGCTGGGACGCTTGGCACCGCTCGAAGGTATCGGCCCCGATCAACTGACTATCGACGCACTGGTCGAGCGAGTGCGGCGGGGTAACTTTGCGGAGATCATCATGGCCACCAATCCCACGGTCGAAGGGGACGGTTCGGCACTGTACATCACCAACCAATTGTCCGAGTTCCCCATTGAAGTCACACGACTGGCGCGTGGCATCACCACTGGCAGCGTGCTGGAGCACACGAATCGCGAGATCTTGGCCGACGCCCTGACGGGCCGTCAAAAACTATGATGGCAAGCAGTCGATACGAAACGGCTGACGTAGGGCGTGGAATTAAGCAGTCTTAACTGTCGCAATTGCTAGGGTGTTAGCTAGACGACTCGGGTTGCGATTGGGCGGCTAAAGCCTGGACTCCAACGGTTGCGCTTGGGCGGCTAAAGCCTGGACTCCAACAGAGCATGACTTTCTAGCAAATTCTGTGCCTTTTGTCGATATTAGCCTGCACTTGATGGCTTTTAATGATAAAATCTGAATGGTAACATTAAGCCTGCTCTAAATGGTTGTTCCTCATCTCACGTAGGTAATCCGATGCGACTTTCTTTTGGTATGGAAACTCGCCAGCTTCAGACACAGAAGCTGGCACCGAAGATGATCCAGTCGATGGAGATACTCCAGCTTCCCGTTCTGGCTTTGCAGGAGCGTGTGGAACAAGAGTTGAATGAAAACCCGATGTTGGAGGTTGAGGAGGACCAGGGACCGGACGAAGTCGAAGAGAAGGAGGATCCCGATCAGCCCGCCGAGGAGGAGAAGGAGTTGGTGGTCGAGGACGACCAATCCAATACGGATGACTTCGAGCGTTTGGCTAACATGGATAGCGAAAGCTCCCAGAGCTTCGACGACTTTCGCACGTCGACCAACCGCACGCAGGAAGCCCAGGATCGCCATCACGACCTGATGGCCAATGCGTTGGAACGCCCAGAGTCGCTCAACGACTTCCTGATGCACCAACTGGCCGAACTGGAAATTGATTCCGAAGTTGAACAACTGGCCGAACGCATCATCTCTACGCTCGACGCACGCAATGGTGGATACTTCAAATCCAGTCTGCGCGATCTGCTGCCGGCGGAGAGCACTGCCGCCCAGCTCGAGCTGGCCGAGGAGGCGCTGCGCATCGTCCAATCGCTCGACCCGCCCGGCATCGCCGCTCGCAACTTGAGCGAATGCTTGTTGAACCAACTCTCCCCCGATCTGGAAAATTACGAAGACCTGAAGGTGCTCATCGAAGACCACCTGGAG
>CAKQNH010000228.1 GCA_934255105.1 uncultured Pirellulaceae bacterium | reverse complement strand
GCCGGCATGCTCGATGGCAGCGAGCGCTTTGTGCGCGGCAATCGCTCGCGCCGCGACTTCGTCGGCTCCAATCGTGGGAGCCTAACGGGCTTTGTCGGCTCGACCCAAGCCATCGGCGTGGGGCGTGTTCCCCCGGCCACCCAGGGGCTGAGAATCGAGCGCTCTGAGGCACCGCAGCTCAATCGCCCACTGCCACCGCAACCGAACCGAGGTCTGTATTATCCGCGTCTAGAGATCGGCTTTCCCGAGCCGAATACGCTCGTCGCCCCTACCGAAGTGGCCGCCAACCAACGCCTGCTCGACCGCGTCTACGGTGTGGCGGGCGAATCAGTTAATCTGACGATCGCCGGACGCACGGCCATACTCCGCGGCACAGTGGATAACGCCCGCGCCGCTGAACTGGCCGAGCAACTGCTCAGTTTTGAACCCGCCATCGACAGCGTGCGAAACGAGCTACAGTTCCCCAAGTAGGCTCGTAACGAGCAACGCGCTGTTACGGCATCTTCTCCACCTCACACAACATCTTCTCCCGCACAAAATTTCTTCACTCTCGCATCATCCCGTCTCCCGCATCATCTCGCTTGCCTCACCGCGCCTACTCCTGGCGGCCAATGCGTGGCTTGCCTTCGAGCCACTTCCCAGCGCGAATGTCGCGCCGGCTCGGCGATGACGAACCAGTGGCATCGCTGGTCGTATCCACATTTTCCCCAAAGCGATGTTGAGTGCGTGTGCGGTGGTCGATGACCTGAGTCGACATTGGCGCGGCAGTTTGACTTTCTGACAAGCGCTGCAGGGCACTGGTATCGAGCGTCATCAGCTCGCTGGTGCCGTCATTGGCCGGTTGCACGAAGCCATTGCCGCTATTGTAGGCTGCGCCACTAGCGTTAGAGTTCGGCAGTGTTGCCGGCACATTTTCAAACACTCCAGCGTCTTCAGCTCGCTGCAAGTGGCGCTGGAAGCTCGGAGGCAGATCGATAGTCTTGACATCGTGCCGAGGACGTTTGGGCCCATTCAGAGTTTGTACGGCCGATTTGTCCGAGTTCTTTTCGTCGTCGGTGTGGCCGACCAGTTGATATGGTGAGTTTTTGCCTTTTGCCGCCAGTTCCCTTTCCGAATCAACACTGCGCTTAGGCACGCCGGGCAGCAGCTTAATGGTCGGCTCCCCGATAGTCGTACCACCTGCGGATCCCTCGTAGCGAGCTATCAGACTGAGGCTCATCGGAGGACCGCCGACTTCGCCCCACGGCAGCCAGACGCTATAGGAGGGCCCTAGCGAGGTGCGGCTCATCTGCGAAGAAAACTGCTCAGGTGTGAAGACGAACTTGCGTAACGGCCGCTGGTCATGCGCCTCTAACTTGTCCGCGTCGAAAACATAAACGGCCAGTCCGCCCTCGACTTCAATAGGGTCGGTTTTATCCTTCTCGTAAAAATAGACTCGGCCACCAAAGCCGCGCACGCCGGGTTGATTGGGTTGATGCAGGACGGTGTCGGTCCACACGGCTACCACGCGCTCAGGATGGGGAATGGGTTTTTCCTTGGCCCATGGCCAGCGCAGCTTGGGTGTAGTGGGCGCAAACTGACAGCCACACAAAAACACGGCGAGCGACAGGCACAGCAACCGCATGACTGTCGGAAATGTGTTTTTCGGCAGGCAAGCGATCATCGTGAACCTCCAGTGTTTTGCGGTGCTACCGCTGGAGTCGAATAAAAGGCAGGGACCACGGCCGAGTTATCGCTCGCGTCTCTCGGATAGCCCGAGTTAACAGGCGCACTGCCGCTGGCGGTAACCACTGCACCAGGATCGGTCGCCCAGTTGGACGCAGAGGGAACGGTGGGTAGATCAAGGGAGGCGAGCGGGCTGGAGTTGCGTTGGGGCGCTTCGCCCGATCGCGAGCTGGGCAGAGGCACAACTTCGGGCGGCGCTGGTGGGGCCGGCTCTGGAAGAGGCGTCGAGTATGGCAGTGCTTCGCCAATCGTACCTTTGGTGCGACCGCGAGGATCGATGGCCGGATAGATTGTTTCGGTCTCCATGTCATCAATCAAGGAGGTTGTCAAATCGGTTGAGGGATAGACATCCCCGTGGATAGCGAAGATGTCGGCTTCACACCAGCTCATGCGCGCAAACTCGGCTTGCTTCACCCGCTCCATATCGCCCTGCGAGCGAATAACGTAAGGGGTCATGATGATCAACAGTTCGGTCCGTCGCGTGTCAAAGTAATCGTAGCTGAATAGATACTTCAACAGCGGTAGGTCACCCAGCCACGGAACTTGGCGATGCAATGTCTCGGTGCTGCGCGAGATCAGGCCGCCCAAGATAATGGTTTCGCCACTCCCCGCGCTGACGGTAGCCTGCGCGGTAATGGTGTCGATGCGCGGCGAGCGGATGGCCGTCCCGTCGGCCGAGATCGATACAGGGATGCCTTCGCTCTCGGGTCCCAGTTTGGATTTCTCCGCGTCGATTTCCATGACTACGTTATTCTCGGGGCTAATGCGCGGCGTAACACCGATAATTAAACCCACGTTCTCCAAAGCGACGTTGTTCTGAGCGCCGTTCTGATTGATGATCGAACTGACAATACGTGGTACTCGCTGTCCGACTTGGATAAACGCTTGTTGATTGTCGAGCGTCAGAACTTGCGGACGGCTAAGGATTTCCAAGCGTCGACTCTCCTGCAGCGCGCGGAGTAGAAAACTGACGTTCTCGCTGCTGGCCGATAGTACCAACCCGCCGAATCCAGCCGTGTCGTTGTTGCGTCCGACTGCAAAGTTGGAAATTCCCTGGCCACCTACCTGCCCTGCCCCTTGCAGAGCGCGGGCCGAACCGGAATTGCCCAGCGGTAGCGTGTTGTTAAAATTGAACCCAGGGACGTTGCTCGCCGCAACGATGTCCTGCGTGGTCGACGTCACTACGCCAGCGGGCGTTGACGTGTTGACCGTGCTCGTCCGCGTCAGCAAGTCTCCCAACAAACTGCGATCAAACAGCACCGAGTTTTGCAGCCCCAGCTCGACGCCAAACTCGTCGGTGTTTCCAAGTGTGATCTCCGCGATCAGGACTTGGATCATCACTTGAGGTGGCTCCTGATCAAGCTGTTCGATCAACCTGCTGACTTCATCAAAATAGCGCGGCGTTGCGCTCAAGATCAACTTGTTCTGTACCGGCTCGGGTACAACCACAACTTCTTTTTCAAGCTGTGCAAAGGGATTGCTGGACATGGGCAGCGCATTTTCTACCTGTCGCTTGCTTCGCAAAAATTCATTGACCGCCAGAGCCACGTCGACGGCGGGAGAGTTCTTGAGCTGGTAGACGGTACTCTTGCGCTCCATCGTATCGCTTTCATCCAAGCGAATTACCAAAGCTTCAACAATATTCAAATCGCCTTCGGACCCGACTGCGATAATGTTATTGCCACGTCCGTCGACGGTGAATCGCAGCGGCACCAGTGAGCTCTCGTTGGGGGCAGAGGAAAGTTGCGAAGCACCACCGACTCCTCCGGTCTGGCTGGGGATCAGCGACCGCAACATCTGCACCATGTCGCCTGCGTCTCCGTTGATGATCGGAAAGATCTTGATCTTGGCTACCATGCCCGGCGTATCGAGCTGCTGAATCAACTGTTCTATCAGCTCCAAATTCTCTGGCGCGCTGGAGACAATCAAAGAATTGTTTCGATCGTTGACCGTGATCTGACTGGTCCCCAAAACACCGCTTGTCGCCAGTGGCTTGCCCTCGCGGTCGACTAACTGCAAACTGGTTTGATTGCCTGCGCCAGAGGCGCCCAGGGCGGTCTGCAGCGACTGAGCAATATCAGCGGCCAAACTGTGTTGAATTTCGAAGATTCGAGCTTGCTGCATGGCTTGCCCGCGCGGCACATCCAACTGGTCCAACAGGCTTTGGATCTCTTGTAGGTCGCGCGGCGAGGCATGAATGATGATCGCGTTGGTGCGACTGTCGATGGTGGACTGGATCGTTGGCGCCAGCCCGCCTCGCGTTTGGAAGAATGCCGATAGCTGGGTCTGCACCTCTGCCGCACGCGCGTGCCGCAACTGGCGAATGGCAAACTGTGTGTCGGCCTGGACCGGCACATCGAGTTTAGCGATCAGTTCCTTGACAACTTCTAGAGCTTCTCCCCAGCCAATGACCAACAGTGCGTTGGGTTTATTCAGTGGAGTCACCGTGGCCCGGCCTTGGCGATTGGCCAGCAGACCAAGCTGGATCTGAGCGATCAGTGTCGACACGGGAGCAGCCGCGGTGTGCTGCAGTTGCAGTACTTCGATGACGGGCTGTGCGTCTTGGCTAGCTTCGTCGAGCCGCCGGATGATGTCGGCCAAATCTTGCAACTGCTGGTCGCGGCCGCGCAGGATAATTGCGTCAATTTCCGGCAGCATCTCGACCTGCACACCTTCGAAGGGCTGCAGCGGCAGCGCTTGTTGCCCAGTGGCCGGCCCACCGCCATCGCTGGCTTGTCCGCCTGCGGCAGGTGCTGCGCCCTCTTGCTGGGCGGCCGTTAGGCGACCCGGTGCGGGTCGCAAATTATCTTGGCTGGAAAAACTGGGCAGGCCAAACGGCGTCTGCGACTGAGTGCTCCGCCCCGGTAGCAGTGCCGACTGCGCCAGCGAGGTTTGTCCCTTGGCGTTCAGTGCCAGTGTTCGCGTTGTCCCGGTTTCGGTGGGTTGAGCTACCAGGGCGATGAATCGAACCAGATCGCCGGCGACCGCCGGCGGCCCGTCGATCAAAATGCGTTGTTCGTTGCTGCGGAATTCAATGAGCGCCGCTCCGGCTGCGGTTCGAACCTGCAATTGTGCGGGATTTCCTGGGGCGGACTGCAAGCGATCGCCCCACAAGCTGCGCATTTGCGCGCGGACTTGCTCCATCTGCCCGGCATTAATATTTACCAAGTGATGCTGAGCGGTAGGAGCCCTGAGCTGAGTCTGCGCAGTGACACTGCGTTCGGTCGCCCACAGGCTCAGGGCAGCCGCTGTCATCAGCAATAAAGGACGTTGAAATCGCATCCGTGCTCTCGTTTTGTCAGGCCCTCTGGTCGAAACGATGGCGTTGTAGGGAGCCGCCGCGGCAGTGGCTCAGCGTCCGCTCCATAGGTCTACGACGTAGAGGGTGGGTAAGTCGGGTAGATGTAGTTCAGACTGCGAGGATTGTTGGCAGACGTGGTTCTGGCGTGCACGCAACGAGGCTGGGAATAGGCAGCCCGCCACGGTAGAACGACGTCCAAACGTAGTACTGCCGCGGATACTAGGACCGCTCCGCATCGACGTCAACAGCAACCAAGCTGCCGAGCAGTCCTCCCGCCCCATGCATCGCCTTGCGATCTCAATGCAACGAGCCGTTACAGCCGGCAACGCGCCCGTTCAAAACAGACTACACTATTAGGCTCAGCCGACTCCACTGCTAGCGTGGCGATTGCCCGAGTTGGGCCGCCAGGCAGACTGGCGCTAACGGCATCTCACTTTCCTAACCAGAGAAACTACCGATGAAGAACACGCTTTCGTTTTTGGCGCTAACACTATGCACGTTGGCTTGTCTCGCGCCTGCACTGGCCGCCGATAATCAATTGACCGAGCAGGAGCAGAAGGCGGGTTGGCAGCTGCTGTTCAATGGAACCGATTACACCGGCTGGAAATGCAACAACGGTAAACCCGTTGCGTCCAAAGTGGTCGACAATTCGATGCAGCCTTATGAGTCGGGTGGTTACATCATTATGTACGACAAGCCCTTTGGCGATTTCATCTTGAAGTGCGACGTCAAAATGTCCGAGTCCTGTAACTCGGGCATCTTCGTTCGCGTCGAAGATCCGGCCAATCCTGTGCACACTGGGTTCGAAGTGCAAATCTCTACAGGAGAAGGGACGAGTGTGCATGACTTCGGTGCGATCTACGACATCGTGCCGCCCACCAAGCACGTTTCCCATGGTCCTGGCAAGTGGGACGCGGTCGAGGTCAAATGCGAAGGTGCTAAGATTTCGGTCAAGGTCAACGGTCAGTTGGTATCGCAGTTGAACGCCGATGAATTTGACCAGCCTGGCAAGCGCTCTATCGAGGGCGACCATAAATTCAAGCTCGACGGCAAGAATCGGGCTATCAAAGATTTCGCTCACAGCGGTTATCTTGGCTTCCAAGACCACGGGCATCCAGTGTGGTTTAAGAACGTCAAACTGCTCCCCCTCAACGCTCACTCCAAGAGCTAGTCCAATGTCGTGGACCGCTCCGCGGTCCTTGCTCCTCCCTCCTCCCTCCTCCCTCCTCCCTCCTCCCTCCTCCCTCCTCCCTCCTCCCTCACCCCTCACCCCTCACCCCTCACCCCTCACCCCTCACCCCTCCGAAGACCCGCCCCCCTATCCCTCGATTGATTTTCCAGTCGCCCCTCCCATCTGTATTATTTGCAAACCGAACATCGTAGACTGATTCTCATACGTCCCTCTTCCTCGCTTCGATTTGAAGACCACATACGTAGGAGAATCCTGATGTCAACCGCTACTTATCAACCCGTGCCCGCCGTATCGGAGTCGAAAGTTCGCTCTAAGGCTCAGCGGGTTGTCCCGTCGCACGTCCCGCTGGATTCTCCGGCCTATTCATTCGCTCAGGAGCTAAGTCCGTTTGGCACTTGGGTTGGCGAACCGCTTTGGGTGCCACCGAAAGACTCCAGCACTGAATTTGCTAAGTCGATGCTCGCGCGTCATGGCTGGTTATCGTCGAAGTGCGATTGTTGGTCGGACCTTCTCAATGAACATCGCCGAGCGTTTCAGCAGGTCCGCGCAATCGATCTACACCAAGCTTCTATTCGCTTGCCTAAAGGCAAGTTGTACGTGAGTGTGACGGAGCAGAATCGCTTCGACGAGATCACCGACGACATCCCCAAATGCGTGCAGACGCGTTTGGAAGAGTTTCTAGCGGGGCCAGGCAAGCGTGCTGGAGTTAAGGTCTATTATCTCAAGCCGCTGTGTGTTGAGGTCGGCGACGATTTGATCTTCACTTCGCGTGAAGACATCGAGGCTGCGGTCGAGCTAGTTCAGCATGAAGTGTTTGCGGCCTACCGCCGCTTATACCTGCGTCATCGATCACTGCGCATGCTCGCAAAAGCTGCCGATACCGCGGCGAGTCTGCCACGCAAAATTCTGATCGACTATCATCAGCGGCAGCAGAGGGCGGTCGACGCCTACCAGGCGCGTCTGGAATTCAACCGACGCAAACTTGCGCTGCGGGCGTGCAACGCGCATCGCCGAACGCGGACCGACGGTTGCACCTTT
>CAKQNH010000227.1 GCA_934255105.1 uncultured Pirellulaceae bacterium | reverse complement strand
CGCCAGCGCTGCGCAGCTCCAACAGCTCAAGGAACTTGGCGTGCGCGTTCATCTGGACAAGTAGCACTTGCACAATCCTGGATCATGCATGTGGTGTATTGACTTTCGAAATTGAATCTATACACTCAAGTGTACATTACGTCGCAGGTTTTCATTGGTAGCGGAACTCGCCAAGACTTTCGGTCGAGCAGGACTAGCGAAACTCTTGGCGAGTTCCGCTGCGTACGAACTCGCAGGCTAGGACAAAAAAGGCGACACTAAATGGCTGCGATCAAATTTTGACAAGAGGCGCAATATCCGATGATCAGAAACCGAGCGCGAATTTGGATTGGAGCCGTCTGTCTGGCGGCGGGCATGTTAAGCGTAGTTGCGACCAGCGGCGATGACGCCGCCGGCAAGGTTGAGTCGGGCAAGGAACAGGTCCAAACAGCGCCAGTCCTTGAGACGACCGCCGGTGACAGCGGCGAGTTGTCGCTGGAAGTAGCCCGCGACCGCGCCACTGTATTGCAAGACGTCTATGTGGCGACGCTCGACATGTTGCATGATCGCTATTTTCATCGCGATCGATCGCTGCTGCCAGCGCGTGCCATGCATGACATTTTCGACCAACTGGAGCGGCAGACGCAGGTGCAGGCTAAGTGGATCTCCGCTAGCCTGCCGCCGATGAGCAACGACCACAAGCCAGAGAGCGAGTTTGAAAAGCGCGCCGCCAAAGAGATTACCGCTGGCACTCCGCAGTTAGAAACTCTAGAGGACGGTTACTACCGTCGCGCCGTAGCCATTCCCTTGAGCAGCGGTTGTGTCGGTTGCCATCAAGGACGTGCGCGGGGTCCAAACAAGAAGCATTTCACTGGGCTGATCATCAGCATACCCCTTCATGCATCAAAGCCAGACGTAGGTTCCTGAGTAGGCTCGTAACGAGCCTACTACGGATTTGGCTGATTCTCAGTTCCGCGGATGGCTACTAAATAGTCGACGACCTTGGCCTTGTGCTCGTCTGCGATTACGGCACCGAACACATCGACCATTTTCTGCACGCTGGCTGCCCACTTCTCGCGCGGGAAGAATGGTTGCCCAATTACCAATCGGGGTGAATGGCAAGTCACACAGGCGGCCAAGAATACTTCGCGACCTTCACCCGGCGGCATGTCCGGTTCGAAGTGTGGCAGAGTGATTGCCGGGACCGAGATCGCAGCTAATTGCTCCGCGTCGGAATCAGCGGCGTGCGGCGCGGCAGCAGCTTTCGGCGCGGCAGCAGCTTTCGGCACGGCAGCGGGCGGATCATCCGAAAACGCCGCTTCGGCTGGCGAATCGACACGGTACAGGCCGTACCAGAATGTCGAGCCAGCCATAATGAGCAGAACGATTTTTAAAAACTGCGGCATCCGAGAGTGTCTGTTCATACGACTTGCACCTTCACTTCCTCGACTACGTTCCACATGTATCCGCCACCATTCCACTTGGGGACCAGCGGCTGAGTTTCGCCAGTCTGATTGGTCGCTCGGACCTTCAACACTACCTCGCCAGCGCTGGTCGGCTTCCACTTCAAACGCCAGCGTCGGAATGAGAATTTGCCGAGATCGTTACCCAGCTCGGCTGCCAGCCAGGTTTGTCCGTTATCGCTGGAGACTTCGACCGTCTTGATCCCTTCACCCCCATCCATGGCGAAACCCTCCAGCGGCACTTCGGCTCCCAGAGCGACCGACACGGCCGCATCTTCGGGGTTTGGATTGACCCAAAACGACCGCACATTCATGCGGTTGATGGAGACCTTGTCCGTCGCGGGTTGGTCGGGTAGTTCCGACGCATCGGCATTGTTGGGGATCTTGTAGGCCTTGGCCATCCAGAAGCCCTCGAACGGTTCGTTGAGCACTTGGACGTGATCGACGGCTTTGACCCAGTAGGTCGCATACCATCCAGGCACGACGGCGCGTAGCGGAAAGCCATTGAGCATGGGGAGCGGGCGCCCATTCATTTCATAGGCCAGAATCACATCGGGATCCTGGGCATGGTCGACGGCCAGCGTTTTGATAAAGTCGGGCGAAGTGGGCATCGGCCCTTCATCCATTCCATTAAAGGCCACTTCGGTCGCCTTAGCCTTCACCCCTGCGCGCTCCAGCAAGGCTTTGAGGCTGACCCCTTTCCAGCGCGCGTTGCTCATGGCGCCGTTGGCCCATTGTCCACCCATAATGCGCGGTTCAAAGAACTTGCGCGAATTGCCTGAACACTGGCACACCGCCACCAACTCGGTAGCAGGCATCGCCCGCAGGTCTAGCATGGATAGTTCCAGCGGCTTCTGCACGTGGCCGTCGACTTTCAATCGCCACGTCCGCAGATCGACAGCGGTCGGGATGTTTTGATAGTGCCAACGCACGAAGAACGCTTCGTTGGGAGTGATGTCGTCGGCAAAGTAGCGCCAAGGAGTCTCGAGTTGCGGGCTTCGATCATTGATCAGCCCCATGGGAACTTTTTCTGGGAATTCTACGACGGGCTGCTCGTAGGGTGGTAGCGCGGCAGCCGATGATTCGGGATTCGCCCGATTACGGCAGCCTGCGATGAGCCCACCTAGCCCCAACAATCCAGCCTGTCGTAGCCACTGGCGGCGCGTGGCTCCGTGAGGCAACAGCAATCGATTCGCTGGGCGATCCGGCATCCAGCGCTGTAGGCGTTTTTCATTCATAGCGGCTCACTGTCTCAACTTGGCCTCGTTACTCTGGTCTTGGGTCTGGTTTTCATTGTAGCAATCCAGCGATCTGCTTGCAGGACGGAATAGAATAATTGTGCGCTTCAAAAAAACATTCGAAATCGATGTTGGGCTTTGGTAGGCTCGCCCGCGAGCCTACAGACTACTGGTGTTAATCCCGGATTATTCATAGCCGGATTATTCATAACTCGCAGTATCATCAGGGAGGTTTGACTGCCGCATGTGCCGTCGCCTCCGCAGGCCGCGAAAGCGGGTAGGCATATGAGCTCCGCCTGTTAATCAGTTCGCTTTGAGCATTGCGGCCTGCTGCGGCTCGGCGTTAAACGATTTCATTGAGTCGACGCCAATTGTTTAACACTCATGAATAATCCGGGTTAATCGTCCAGTCCGTATTGCCGCATTTTTTCGCGCAGCGTACCGCGGTGAATACCGAGTAGCTCGGCTGCTTTAACGCGATTGCCGGCAGCGTGTTCCGTCGCGAAGCGATAGAGAGTTGGCTCGCTGGCCGCTACGAACTGGGCATACAGTTCACTAGCATCCCCCTGAGCGCCCGACACAGTTGCCTCAGCCCAATTCCGCACGGCATTCTGTAGTGACTGTTCGTCCTGCGGCGCAGGATACCGATCGCGCGTGCTGGGGAAGTCACTCAGCTCCAACGGACGATCTCCGGCCATGACGGCCGCGTGGCCAATCGCGTTTCTCAGCTCGCGCACGTTGCCATACCAGGGACGCGACGCCAGTTGATCGAGCAGTTCCGGGGTGAGCTGAGCATTCGCTTGATTGCCGAGACATTCGAGAAAGTAGCCGCACAACGGCGCAATGTCCTCGACGCGTTCGCGCAAAGGAGGCAAGTGAATGTGCATGCCATTGAGCCGCCAGTAGAGATCTTCGCGAAAGCGGCCTTCGCTGACGGCGCGGTGTAGTTCACAATTGGTCGCCGCCAGCATGCGCACGTCGCAACGCCTGGGGATGACCTCGCCGACGCGCGTGTATTCTCCCTGCTCTAATACACGCAGCAGTTTGGCTTGCAGCCCCAACGGCAATTCGCCGATCTCGTCCAGCAAAATCGTGCCACCCTCGGCTTGCTCAAACAATCCCGCTCGATCTTCATTGGCCCCGGTAAATGCTCCGCGCACATGGCCAAACAGCTCGCTCTCGATCAAATCTTCGTTGAGCGCAACGGGCGCAATTGGCAGATACGGTCGCTCCGCTCGCGGGCTGTGGCGGTGGATGGCTTCTGCAACCAACTCCTTGCCGGTGCCCGTTTCTCCCGTGATCAAAACGGACAGATTGCTGCTGGCTACCAAAGCGATTTGACGAAAGGCTTGCTGAATCGCAGCCGACGATCCCACGATTCGCTTCTCGGCCCGCTCGTTCGCCCGTGCGGTTGTTCGACTTTGGGTGCCGTCGCTGTGGGAAGCTCGGGATTGGGCACGCTGACGCGCGGCTTCGACATTGCGTTTTGCTACTGCGGTGGCTTGCTCTAGCTTAAATGGCTTGGTCAAGTAGTCGCTGGCACCCTGTTTAACTGCGGCCACCGCGGTTTCCAAATCGCCAAAGGCAGTCATGACAACGACTGGCGCGCCTTGTGTAGCCAACAGGAAATCGGGAAGCGCATCGATGCCATCCCGCTTGGGCAAGCGAACGTCCAGAAATACTAGCTGTGGCCGTTTGTCGGCAGCCATCTGTAGTCCTTCCTCGGCCGACGAGGCTGCCAGCGTGCGATAGCCTTGGCTACGAAAGGAGCGCTCCAGTGCCCAGCAGATCGACGGCTCGTCGTCGACGATCAAGATCAGCGCTGCCGACCGGTTGGCCGGATCGTGGTCGGTTGGGGCCATTGTTTTGAGAGTGCTGGTTGTCGACAATTTACTGACCTGATTGGCTGCGGGGAAGCGCTGTGGCGGGCTGGACAAGGCAACGGAATTCGAACACCGTTTGCTCGGCTTCTCGTCTCCATTCTACTGTACCTTCCAGTTTATCGGCTGCGCGGCGCACGACGGGCAGGCCCAAGCCCAAGCCCTCCGGTTTCGAACTGATAAATGGTTCAAACAATTGGTCGGCAATCTCAGCAGCGACGCCTGGGCCATCGTCGCGTATGAGGAAGCAGCAGCAGGCTTCTCCCAGCAGGCGAGCGTCGACGCTAACCCGCTGGCTGACCTGCAAGGCGTTGAGGACTAGGTTGGACAAGGCGGCTCGCAACGACGGCCCGTCGGTCACAGTCAGGCCAGCCAGATCGTCGTCCCACCGCCAATCCAATCGGACATGCAAGTGTTTGGCGATAGCCACATGGCTGTCGCGCACGGCTGTGAGCACATCGATCACTTCGTCGATGCGAGCCGCTTGTTGCTGGCCGCTGCCCACCACCAGGATCCGTTGAATGTACTCCTCGGCTACCAACATCTCGCGCAAGGCCACCTCTACTTCTTCGCCGCGATCATCGCTGGTGCCGTTCGCTTGGTGCAGCTCCAGCGCCAGGCGCGCGCCGGTGAGTGTATTGCGAAGCTGATGCGCCATGCCAGCCGCCAACTGATGCAGCAGTTTTTGGCTCTGCTGCCGATTCACCTCTTGCCACAAGCTGCGAAGTTGGTGTGACATACTGTTGACTGCAGCCCCCAGTCGCCCCAGCTCATCCTGCGAATCGTCATCTACCGTGGCACCGAAATCGCCGGCGGCAATCTGTTGTACTCGGTGATGCAAGTGCGCGACACGCACGCTGAGTTTCTTAGTCGCCACGATCGTGAGCGTGCTCAACAATGCGATGGTCGACAAACCGGTAACCAGCGGCAGCACCGCAGCCCGACGGCTGGCAGCTTGAATGCGACTACGGTCGAACAGCACCAGCACCCGAGCGGCCGAGTCCACCGACGAATGCCCCGCCTGGCGACGGAGCTCGAAGGCCAGAAAATCGCGGCCCGCCACCTGCAATGGAATTGATGGCTTCGCCTTCCCGCTGCGTTCACTGTGGGGACCCAGGTTTGGGCCGCCAGAGTTGAAGACGCTGGAGCTGAACGCGCTATTATCCAAGGGCTCTTGCACTAGGCTCAGTGTGCTGGCAGTGGGCTGCCCGCTATCGTCAAGGGCGATGAGTTCGCAGCCTGACAGCGCTGCCAGCGAGGCAGCCACGGAGCCGGTGAGTGGGAAATTAGCCGGTCGAAGCGTTCGCTCGATCGCTTCGAAACGCTGTTGCACCTCGTGCAGCGCCCACTGGCGACCGAGCTGCCATGACAGCCCAGCCACAATCGCCGCAGCGGCAACTGCCGCGACCATTAGCGGTAGCAGCAGTTTCCAGCGTAGCGATGTTTGTGTGAATGAAGTGAGAAACATGTTAAGCGGGCCAGAAACGACTATCTCGACGTACCCCACAGCTTTTCGCGAGGCTTTTCCCTATCGATTTTCTTGCACTAGCTCTGCTCGCACTGGATCCTCTCCCTCTGGGAGAGGTCGAGCCTAAGCGAGGGAGAGGGCAAGGACAATCTACATCTATGCAATCCGTCTCCGCCCTCCGTCTCCGCCCTCCGTCTCCGCCCTCCGTCTCCGCCCTCCCCCTCGCCTAGGCTCGACCCCTCGCCTAGGCTCGACCCCTCCCGCTGCGCGGGCAGGGGTACGATGCGCGTGGCTAGGAAAATAGGTGTCTAGTCTCTGTCATCGTCGCCTATTTAAACGCAGAGATCGCAGAGGGCCGAAACTCTTGGCGAGTTCCGCTACGACAAGTCGCGAAAGATGCCTGAAAAAATCGCATCGCATCGCCCGCGTTTGCGGGCGCGGCGACTCGCCGTACGGATGTGCTCCGCAGGTATTAACGCGAACGCATGGCGGTGCTCGACAAACGGCGAACCTTGCGCTGCAGTGGTGGCTTACCGTGTGGCTGCTGACTTGAGGACTGCGGCAGCGAACTGCTACTGCGAACGTTACTACGGACGTCCGTGCGGCCTGAATCTCTCGACTCATTGCGATGCGGGACGCGATCGCTACTGCGGGAGTTGCTCTCAGCCAGAGAGCTGCCGCTGCGGTCTGAGCTGCGTGCACGGGACGGGCCCGAGGAACCGCGTCCGCCTGATCCGCTTGTGGACGAACCTTGTGCAGCTCCACTGTGACGCGCTGGCCCCTGTTTAGGCTGTCCCTGTCGCGATGAGCCTCGCGGTGCCCCCTGTCGGGATGCACCCTGCCTCGATTGGCCACGTGCCGGTGAGCCCGAACCACGTCGCTCGGCTGGTGTCGCACGGGGGACGATTTGCCCTGGGGCGACGGGGATCTTCTTGCCGATCAACTGCTCGATGTCGCGCAGCTCGCCCAGTTCGTCCGACGAGCAGAACGACATGGCGATGCCCTCGGCACCAGCTCGGCCTGTGCGGCCGATGCGGTGCACGTAGCTCTCGGCGTCAACCGGCATATCGTAGTTGACTACGTGGGTAATGCCATCGATATCGATCCCGCGAGCCGCGATGTCCGTCGCTACTAGAACTTGCACTTCGCGGCTCTTAAAGGCTTCGAGTGCGCGTTGCCGTGCGCTCTGCGATTTATTTCCATGGATGACTGCGGCGCGCAGGCCGCCACGAGCTAGGCG
>CAKQNH010000226.1 GCA_934255105.1 uncultured Pirellulaceae bacterium | reverse complement strand
GTGTGTTGCTGCAGGATCATTGCCTTAGATCTCGAACCAAGGTTGATGATCTGGGCCGTAGAATAGGTCTCGCCAACTTGGACGACACGTCTCGGCGATGAGCTGCATGGGCTGCTGACACTTGGCGCAAAGCCGCTCGGTTGTAGATTGAGGGGGCGTCGACCTGTTGGTGTTCGTCCTGCTGTGCTGTGCAATTTTAGCGATCTGCGGGCTGACGCCCGCAGCTACGCGCTGTCACCGCTTCGCGGTTGCAGCGAAAAGTCCTACATGCAACAGTAATGCATGGTGGGGTCGCGGTAGCCGGCTACATTGATCGAATACTCTTGAGCTGGGGAGATGATCCGCTGCGTATGCTGGCGCACGACGTCACCACTCTCGCGGTGCTCGATCCAGCAGTAGGTGACTTCGATGGGCGTAAAACCCTTCACGCGAGGCTCGTGCTGTACAAGCATCCGAGCCGCCTGGATGCCCGGCCCGCTATAGCTGCGGGCGTATCGCTGTGTCTGAAACTCGTAGCGTAGATACGCCTCTCGCTGCCCCACGGGAATCGACGCCACCTCTCGGTTGATCATTAGGTCGAACGGCTCGTCGCCATCGCTTTTCTCATAATCGCGGACAAAGTCCTTACCATCGAACGCGTGCAATAGGGTCGTGCGGTCATTGGCGGTCTTGACGCAGATAGTGCCACCGTAGTTGATGGACGCAATGGGCGTGGGAGTGGCGATTTTCCAAGTCACATGGGCGGCAGTGTTGTTTTCTACCGGTCGAAGGATCGGCTTGTAGAAACCGGTTTCTGTCTCGACATCGATCGAATTCTCTTGGTGGACCGTCTCGCTGTGATTGCCCGCCACAATTGATGGCAGGAACTGGACCGTCTCCGCTTGAGCGCCCAGGGTCAGTTGGACGCGATTGCCACCGCGCCACAATCGCGGCAGTGCCGCCCGGTTGATCTGCGTGATGGTTTCGATAGCGGCGGATTCCAACCCCGCTCCCTCACCTTGAAGCTGCACCTTCACCATGTATTCTGAAACGCCCGCGACAAAAGGTTGCAGATCGATCTCGACCTCCATGGCATTACCTTTTTCCGTGCAGACCCACGCGGAATGGTAACTAGTGCCGGCAGTACGCGAGACCGAAACCGAGACCACATCGGTATCGCTCGATCGGCTCACATTCAGCAGCAGTTTCGCGGACGTGACGATATTGCTCGCGGGGACCCGAGACGATGCCGCAATTGAAGTGTCCGAAGCTGTTGAACAGCACGATAGGGTCAAGTACGTTTTGCCCCCCTTCGATCGGATTGGAGGTCTGCTTGCGCATCCGTTGCGACCAGCGCCAGATGGCGATGGCTACCTATGCTACTTGACACTATCGGGAATGCTCAGCATTTCTGTGGAAAATTCGTCTAAACGATCCAAGGTAGCATCGTAGCGATGTCTGCGAAGCCAAGTTTCGTAGGATATTCGGACAGCCGGCAGTGGGAGAGCCTTGGTCCATAACAGACCATCCCCGCTAATAATAACAGTTGAGTTCTTGACGTCGATAGCACGCACCCGCAACTGGATTTCGGCTGCGCCGCGGATATAAGTTGCCAATACGTACTCGTCGCTCGACACACCGGATTGCTCGCGTTTGAATTCCAACTTAGACAGTTGCTGCTCGTATTGAGCGTCCAGCTTGAGTGGAGTTACGTCGGGCAATTCAAACTGAATCTGTTTCTGGTCGCTGTCGTATTTGATGTTGGTAGCTGTATGGGGAATTACGAAGTCAGCCGCCTCAATGCCGGTTTGAGCCAGGGAGGGATCGAGCGGGCCAGGGGGGTGGAGTTGCCACGAGTTCTTCTCAGCTTCCCCAACCAGGATACGAGTGCGACTATCGGGCAGCTTTTCCAGTCGCACGACGACATCCTGCTGGCCACGAATGAAAGGGAGCCACGCCTGCCCCTCTTTAACTCGCCTACTCGATTCGCGCGATTGCCAGCCCTCTTGCGCCAGTTGGTCGTCGTAGAATTCGATGGTCTGCTCAAAGCTCAGTTTTGTTAGGGCCACGAGTTTGGTATCGGTCGACGAATCGAACTCGATCAGTCCACAATCTGGCGGTATCGGTAGCGATTTATTCGTGAGCCGCGTGCCGACTTGCACATTTATTTCTTGGGTTGTGTCTGCCGGATAGCCAATGGCTACGGATAGTTCATAGCCTCCCTGGAGCATCGAAAAGCGGCGACTGGTAGGGTCCTCCGTCGAACTTGCGTCCAGTCGCGAATAGGCCGTCCAGCCGAGAGCATGAAATTGCTTCAAGAGTGCTACCTCCATTTCCGTTAGGCTGGCATGCGCGCGGTAGGAGCTGAAGCCGAAACTCGCAAAATTACTCTTCGATTCGATGGCGGCAAACGTGGGGAGCCAACGCACGTCGAAGTTGCCTGCAAACTGCACGCTGATCTGCAACTTACCATCGCCTTCCGCAGCGGGGGCTATAGCTGGCGTGATGGAGACGTTCAGTAAGCAACCCTGCTTCCGGAACGTCAACAGAGTGGGCTGCTGCGAAGCCTCCTCGGACCAACCCGCTTGATGAAGCGCATATCGATAAAACTTTTCTGCCTCCGTTAACGATGCAGCGACATTGTAGCTGGTGTTTTGGATGTCGCCCCATTGAGGTACAGCTCCAGGCAATTGAGGGAAGGATCGTAAGTCGATCACTGTCGTTACTTGTCCCGAAGACATGGGGCGTTGAGAGCCGACGGCAATTGGCTCGAATGCGACCGCCTGGATGGGTGGCAGTCCAAGCGGCTTGGCTGTTTCTGGAATTCCCCACAATCGCACTCGCCCCTCCTGGGTTGCCACCAGCAGCACTTGCGTCCCTGGGATCCATGCCAGGTCCGCGGTTCGGCCACCGTCAGCATCGATCACTTGCAACTGCTGGCGACTGGCCAAGTCCCAAATTCGCAGCGTGCGATCGGGAGCATCTGCGGCAATTCTCGAGTTGTCGCTGGAGAACGAGATTTCCGTCGCGCTGCCATACAGGTTCGCGCCATCCGCGATACGGCTGGTCGGCAAGTCCCAGATCTTCAAGCCACCGTCTCTCTCTCCGAACACAAGGAGTTGCTTGTTTGCTGATAGTTCCATTGCTCTATCAGGTGCGTACCCCGTCGTTAAAATGGCCGACTGCTGACCGCTATCCACATTCCAGAGGCTGACGTCATCGCCGCTACAAGCCAACAACTGTTCGCTGACGAAGACAAGTCGAGTGGGTTCAAAATTGCTGACTGTTACGCTCTTAATTTTCTCTCCATCGGTTGCCTTCCACAGACGCACCTCACCGGAGTAGCTCGACGTCGCCAACTGTTGCGAATTGGGGGAAAAGGCAATGTGCAACAGGCGACCTTCATGCGCGGCGATGGAATAAGCTTGCTTCAAATCTTGCATGTCCCACACGATGAGTCGTCCACCTTGGTCGCCTGCGGCTAAGAGTTTTCCGTCAGGTGAGATGGCGAGCGAGCGAATAGGTCGCTCGATTTGATCGGCTGCAATTGTTTCTAGCAAGTCGATCGTGGGCTTCGATTCAGTCACGTTCCAGATAGTCAGTCGCACTCCGCCCAACGCAAATTTCGTCCCATCGGGACTTACTGCCAACGCTTGCACTAAACCATCGGAAAAGTCGTCATAGCAAGCTAACAATTGCAGCGGGGAATAGTCGGGTATCGCCCAGCGTTTGAGCTCTTCCGATGTGGGCTCTTTTAGATTGGGCTCTAGTGGAGGAGTCGCTTGAGATTGACTGTCATGGGACTGTATTCGTTCGGCTTGATTTGCAAGTGTCGCCTGCGTCGTCTCAGGCGCTGGCTGAACTACTGAAGCGGAAGCGCGCGGTTCGCGAGAGCCCATAGCGCTTCCAGATTCGTTCTGGGCCACCTCAGCTATAGGGGCAGGATCGGCTTGCGTAGCAGATTTGCCACTAGCGGGTGAGTCGGCCGGAGGTGGCCCCGCTACGGGCCCTGCTACAGGGCGGGGATTCTCACCACAGCCCGCGAGGATCAGCGTGGCCACGACGAAAGAAACCGCAACGCTACGATTCAATCCAGCGGGCATGTAATTTCCTTTCAAGGTACGGCAAACCTTTGGTGCGGGAACACTTGAAATGTAGCAGATCCACGGTAAACCGTGGTGGTCGATCTGGCGAAATCGGAGTTCATAGAGGCTACCCAAAATTTAAAGATGGGGGATAGGAAAGGGGCCGGAGCAGGCAGAGTCAGAGACATGAAGCTCAATTTCGGCTACACTTTCTCCTTTTAGAACTCGACCACCCCCATGCTTCTGCGAATCACCAATTTCCGGTCGCGCGTCGAATCCCCCGAGTCGGAATTGCCTCAACGGGCGGCTAGGGCAATCGGTGTTCGCGCCGAGCACTTTCGCTCCTTGAAAATCCTTCGCAAGAGCCTCGACGCGCGTCAGCGCGATTCCTTGGAGTTTGTGTACTCGTTAGTGGTCGATGTGGCTGATGACATTAAGCCTCGACATGCTAACGATATTCGAGTGGAGCCCTTCAAGGCCGAGAGGTTCTTCGATCCAGGGCCTGGCACGACGCCGCTTCCTCATCGTCCCGTCATCGTGGGTTCCGGACCCGCCGGCTTGCTGGCTGGCTACTACTTAGCTCTTCACGGCTATCGCCCAATCATTTTGGAACGTGGGTTGGCAGTCAAAGAGCGAGTGCCAGCCATCCGCAAATTCGATCGCGGCGGTGAGTTCGACAGCGAGAATAATTACTTGTTTGGCGAGGGGGGCGCGGGCTGTTTCAGTGACGGTAAGCTAACGTGTCGCATCACGGGTGCCGATGTCGATTGGGTACTCGATCGATTCGTTGAGTGTGGCGGACGTCCGTCGTTGGTCTACGAGCATCGTCCGCACTTGGGCAGCAACAAGCTGCCGATGATCTGTCGGAATTTTCGCCGCAAGATTGAAGCGCTTGGCGGTGAATATCGCTTCGGCTGTCGACTCGATGGGATGAAATTTGAAGGCCAACAACTTCGCGGACTCGTGACCTCGACCGGACTGATCGAAACGTCACACGTCCTGCTAGCCATGGGACATAGTGCTCGCGATACGTACCAGATGCTACTTGATGCTGGCTTTCCCCTACGCCAGAAAGCCTTTCAACTCGGACTGCGTATCGAACATCCTCAGTCACTGATCAATGAACACAAGTACGGACGGCCGGAATACCTAGAACAACTTGGTGCGGCTGACTATACCCTCGTTGCCAAGGGACAACCCGATCTGTTCACATTCTGCATGTGCGCTGGCGGCATTGTGATTCCGAGCGTATCCGAGCCGAATATGTTTTGCTCCAATGGCATGAGCAACTCGCGGCACAATACATCGTTCGCAAATAGCGGGCTGGTAGTGACTTTAGAACCGCACCAGTTCGGTAGCGACCATCCGCTGGCTGGGGTCGAAGTCCAGCGAAAGTACGAGTCGCTGGCGTTCCGGATTACCGGTGGTAATTACGAAGCGCCCGTACAACGCGCTGGTGATTTCTTGGCTGGCCGGACACCAGCCTTGAATGCTTCGATTGAGTCGTCCTACGAGCGCGGTGTCGCGCCACGCAATCTCAACGGTCTGCTGCCGCCAGTCATCGGCAAAGCCATCCTGGCTGGATTGCCCGTAATGGATGCCAAGTGGAAGGGCAAGTATCTACCAGATGCTGTGCTTGTCGGCCCGGAAATGCGCGGCAGCTCACCGGTCCGCATCGACCGAGATCGCGAGTCATTCCAAATCCCTGGCCTGCCGGGGGTTTATCCTATCGGCGAGGGGGCTGGCTACGCGGGAGGCATCGTCACGGCCGCGGTTGACGGGCTGCGTGCGGCGCGCAAGCTTGTCGAACAATTTGCTGTCTGCAAGGGATAACATCCTTTTCCGCCCAAGCCAGATAGCTGACGAACCGACTGCGTGCAGGTCGAGCGGGTCATCTTTCTGCGGAGTGGATGTGAGTTGAATCGCCGCCTGTTTAATCCCTTCACGGTTCGACTTGACTTGGCCTACCTTGGTGTCCGCTGCAGCCACGATCGGATCAAGGAACGGTTTTAATACATCGTAATGTTCGTTCGAATTGCGTTTCCACGACTGGCCTGCGCGAGCCACTACTATGTCGAGACTCGGAATTACAACAATCAGACTGTCGTACAAACCCCACGCCCAATATGCGTCTCGCGGGACGTTTTGCAGAGTGCCATCAGCATTGTTCCACCACAGCAGGCCGTAGTGATCCGACGCATTGCCATAATTCTCCGGATCGACTTCTGGCAAGCCCACAACGGAGGGGACCGTCGTGCCTGCCTGCTTCACAAAGTCCTCGGGAAGGAGACGCTTGCCATTCCACTCGCCACCGCGCAGGTAAAGCAATCCGAAACGAGCCATCGCATCAACGTTGGCACTAATGCCCGAACCGAATTCACGCCTTTGAATGCCGTCGATCTCTTTCGGGCGATAACTGTTGCTGCGCCACACGAGGTCTTGACGCGTTATCCCCAGCGGCGTGAACACGTGATCAAACATCAGCGCGTCAACGTCTTGCCTGTAGGCCAGTGTCACACATTCGGCGAGCCAGTTTGGGCCACAGTCGCTGTATGCCCACTTCGTTCCTGGCTCAAAGATTAGTTCTCCGTAGCCGCCCGGTTTTTCAAAACCAGCCGTCTGAGTCGCTAGATGTAGGATCGTGATCTTATCAATCCATCCAGTGGCCTCGTTACTGTCTGGTGGAGTACCAAAACCAGGGTGATGCTGCTTGACCTGATCTGAAAGTTTGATCTTGCCATCGAGCACAGCGACGCCGAGCGCCGTTGCGCCGAACGACTTAGTCGTCGACTTTAGGTCATAGCGTTTCTTAACATCGCCCCAAGAGATCACCAACTTTC
This sequence comes from uncultured Pirellulaceae bacterium, assembly GCA_934255105.1. Taxonomy (GTDB): domain Bacteria; phylum Planctomycetota; class Planctomycetia; order Pirellulales; family Pirellulaceae; genus Aureliella. The sequence continues at coordinate 370 of CAKQNH010000226.1, read as the reverse complement.
CGCTGCGCGTGATGTATCCCGATCCACCGGCTGTGAGCGCATAATCGCGGGCTTTCTCAAGCAGCATAGGATCAAGCCCAACATCTTTGGGCTCAACCTTTGTCCAATTACCCTGCGGCCAGACCTCGGTGGCCACCACGTGGACCGGGCACAATAGCGTAGCGAGGCACAGCACCCACGTGCGGTATAGAGCGGGAGATAAGGAGGTCATGGAGTGATCCAGTTGGCAAGGTCTATGCTAGGAGGCCTGCGATCGATTTGCTATCGTGGAACAAGGCGATCGGTCGAGACGATCGAGTGATTAATTTTTTTTGAGATCGAGTCCCACACGACTGATGATAGCCGTGGAGATATCTACTTGACGGAGGCG
>CAKQNH010000225.1 GCA_934255105.1 uncultured Pirellulaceae bacterium | reverse complement strand
GAGGAGCGACTGATCGACGGAGCGATCAACGACGTAGCGAGCATGCAGCGCGTTATCAGCTTTGCGATTGCATTTCACCACAACCGTGGTAAGCTGCATTGTTGACCGGCAGCGAATCGATTACTTAGGTGCTCAGTCTAAAACTGCGTGCTGGCCGTTTTAAGCTCGCGATTCGCTATTTGTATTCTCCGGAGACTCTCTCCGCCAGACAAATCGCAGCAGGTCTGTTGTTCTCCCAAGGAGGCGAGTATGGTGGGTAGTTCTGCCAAGACACCGCGTTATGTCTTGAGGGATGGTGCACATCCGATTAGTCCAGTTGTCGTACAGGCATCGGTAGAAGGTGAAGTCACTGCCATCTTTGGATTTTCCGGCAAGCCAGCTTACGATGTGTTCTTGAAGGCCCAGTCAGAGACATTGACCCCGTTTCCGTTGGTGCGACTCTATTTGCAGAATCAAATTGACTTAGATGGTGATTCGCTCAGACTGGTCGTACTCGATGCGACATCCCCGCAGCAAGAGTTGCTGCAAGCGGCCACTTCCCAAGCTGTCCTGGAGTCATTTCGCACTAGCGCAGACTCCGTGCTGATTTCGCATCAGTTGATCCGTGAGGGAGATTCACCGGGCTACCGAGTCGAAGCCTTGCAGGACCACGCGCTAGGGTTGAGTCGATGACCGCGAGGTTGTCAGGCACTTTGCTGCTCCAACCTAGCGACATCCAACCAACGCAATCTGGACAGGAAGTGATCGGTGTCTTCAATCCAGCCGTGTCGCTGGTCGGGGATCAGTTGGTCGTAATAGCGAGAATCGCCGAGCGTCCGGCGGAGAAGCGCCCCGGATGGACGCCGCTCCCCTATTGGTCCAAGAGTGGACTGGCGGAAGTGGATTGGGTGCGCGATGAGGACTTGCACGCGACCGATGCGCGCGTAGTCGTTCAAAAGAGTAGCGGCCACTTGCGGCTGACGTCGGTTTCTCATTTTCAACTGCTCCGTCAATCGACACCAGGCAGCGGAGCGTGGGAGCTTATAGACCGACTGCTGCCTGAAGGTTGCTCCGAAGAGTACGGCATTGAAGACCCTCGCATTACCAAGATCGGCGGCACCTACTGGATCACCTACGTGGCAGTCTCCCGAGCGGGCGCGGCAACGGCTCTGATGTCATCGGCGGACCTAGTGACCTTCCAACGCCATGGAATCATCTTTCCGAGCGAAAACAAAGACGTCGTTCTGTTTCCTGAGCGAATCGCTGGCGAATACGTAGCGCTGCATCGCCCCAACCCAAATTCGCACTTTAGTTCGCCGCAAATCTGGCTCGCTCGCTCACCCGACCTAATTCATTGGGGCCAGCACCAGCCGCTTATTAGTGGTTCCCAAGCATGGGAAGGCGACCGCATCGGCAGTGGCACCCCGCCGATCTTGACCGACCAGGGGTGGTTGACGCTCTACCATGGCAGCGCGACTTCAAACATCGCTGGCATAGTGGGCTGTTATGCGGCGGGCGCACTTCTGCTCGATCGCGACGATCCCAGCCGTGTAATCGGCCGATCGAGCGAGCCGATCATGTTGCCCACGGCCGACTACGAAGTGGATGGTTTTGTACCCAACGTCGTGTTCCCGACCGCTATGCTCGATGTGGGCGAGGACGTGCAGGTATTTTACGGCGCCGCCGACACGTGCGTCGCCATGGCCCGGTTTTCGAAGCGATCTGTTTTGGATTCGCTGGTTTCTCAAAGTGGGAGCACATCATGACCCTACAGGATTTTCACAAAATTGCTTTCATTGGTAACTATCTACCGCGCAAGTGCGGCATTGCAACTTTCACCAACGACTTGCGCAATGCGGTTGCGGCGGCCTCCGCTGCTGAGTGCATCGTTGTTGCTATGGACGACATTGCCGGAGGGTATGCATACCCAGACGTAGTTGAATTCCAAGTCGCCGAGCAAGAGCTGGAAGAGTATCGAGCCGCAGCGGACTTTCTCAATTTCAGCAACGTCGACGTGGTTTCTTTGCAACACGAATTTGGTATCTTCGGCGGTCCAGGTGGCAGTCACATCTTAGCGCTCATGCAAGACCTGCGGATGCCGGTCATCACCACGCTGCACACGGTTCTATCGGAGCCCACTCAAATCCAGCGCGACGTCATGACGCAACTGATTCGGCTTTCCGCGCGGTTGATTGTCATGACGCAGCGCTGTCGGCAAACGCTGATGAATACCTATTCGGCCGATACGGCACAGATAGACTTGATCGCGCACGGAATTCCCAATGTTCCCGACATCGACCAGCAGGCATTGAAGGAGCAGTTCAATGTTGAGAACAAGGCGGTAGCACTCACCTTCGGCTTGCTTTCTCCGGGAAAAGGGATCGAGCATGTCCTGCAAGCGATTCCGGAAATTGTGAAGGAGTTTCCAGACTTCATCTACCTAGTGCTGGGGGCCACGCATCCAAGTTTAATTCGCGAGCAAGGCGAACGCTATCGCATCAGTTTGGAACGCATGGCCAAAGAACTACGCATCACGAAACACGTTAGTTTTTACAACCGCTTCGTCGAACTGAAAGAGCTGACTGAATTCATCGGCGCCGCCGATCTCTACATCACGCCATATCTGAATGCCCAGCAGGCGGTATCCGGTACGTTGGCATATGCCTTCGGCTGCGGACAAGCCGTGATCTCAACGCCGTACTGGCACGCGGAAGAATTGCTGGCCGATGATCGTGGCGTGCTTGTTCCATTTGCAGATTCGTCTGCTATCGCACGCGCGGTCATCGGATTGCTGGGCGACGACCAACGGCGACTGGCGATGCGCGCACAAGCCTACGGTCTGGGGCGCAGTATGACTTGGGAGCATGTTTCCCAGTTGCACCTAGACTCATTCGATCGATCGCGGGCCGAACGCAATATCCAACCCAAGCCATTGGCGATGCGCACGCTCGAGGAGCAACCATTGGCATTGCCGAAGATGCACCTCGATCACGTACAGCGTCTGAGTGACTCGACCGGCATCGTGCAACATGCGCTCTATTCGATTCCCGACCATTCTCATGGTTACTGCACCGATGATAACGCCCGGGCCTTGATCTTGACTGTCTTGCTGGAAGGGCTGGGCAAAGACTCCGCCGCCGTACATTTGCTCTCGTCGCGTTATGCCGCATTTCTCAATTACGCCTTCAACCGAGACACGGGGCGCTTCCGGAACTTTATGAGTTTCGATCGACGTTGGTTAGAGGCAGACGGTTCAGACGATTCACAAGGTCGCGCACTGTGGGCATTGGGAACCTGCATTGGAAGGTCCCATCGAACAGGGTTGATCGCCTGGGCAGGCGAGCTTTTCCATCGAGCGCTGCCGGCATGTGAGGAAACAACTTCGCCCAGAACCTGGGCTTTTGCCATCCTGGGCATCCAGGAATACCTCAGAAAGTACAGCGGTGATCGCCTCGCCGCGACGATGAGCCAGCGTCTGGCTGATCGTTTGATCGAGATGTACGATTCCATCGCCACCGAAGATTGGCCATGGTTTGAGAACATCGCAACATATAACAACGCAAAACTGTCCCAAGCGTTGATCGCTCACGGTCGCTGGTCCGGCAACCAGCGGGCAATGGGGATCGGCCTAGAGTCTCTGCGATGGCTCTGCCAACAACAGCTTTCGCCACAAGGGCGTTTCCGACCGATCGGTTGCAACGGCTTTAGTCGCGAAGGAGGAGTGGTGGCGGTTTTTGATCAACAGGCCATCGAGGCCTATGCCATGGTGTCAGCCGCGATTGAAGCTTACGCAGTCGACAAAGATCCCGCGTGGAGCGAGCAAGCCCATTTGGCCTTCGATTGGTTCCTCGGACGCAACGACCTTGGCCAGCCGATCTACGACGCGTCGACCGGCGGTTGCCATGATGGACTGATGGAAAACCAAGTCAACCAAAACCAAGGTGCCGAATCGACGCTGGCATTCTTGCTCTCTCTGGCAGAAATGCGTCAGTTCGCCTCACAATCATTTCCCAAGACCTTATAAGTTCAGGAACCTATGTCGCTCAATCGTACGGGAATCGTTCTCTCTCCCAGCAAGCAACGCGTCGTCCTCAGATCGTTTCAGCCACCTGGCAACGATCGCGTGCTGCGCGTGATCGCTCGCGTCTCAACGCTCTCCGAATCCGAAGTCGACAGCGTACTTGCAGAGATACTCGATGAATTCCAGGGACGTCACCAGACTCCCCAAGCATTCTTCCTGCAGCGCTTTCATCAATTGCGCCAACACCTGCTCACCGATGCTCCCCTGAGCGAGAATCGTCGACTGCTGCTGGGAGCGTACTTCACTCAAGAATACGCTTTGGAATCGGCGGCTCTGTTCAACCCATCGGTGGTCTGGCATCCTGACCAAAGCGGCCTACCGCCGGGCTCGCGGCGGTTTGCGATGAGTCTACGAGCGGTCGGTGAAGGGCATATCTCGTCCATCGTGTTTCGCAGCGGTACGATCAGCGAAGACGTGCAAATTAGCGTCGACGATCCCGTTCGATTCGTCACGACACCGCGCTTCGTCCCGGATTCGTGCTACGAAAAGGAACTGTTCCTACGCAAACTGATCGAATTGGGGCTTGGCACGCCGTTCACCTACGAAGTCATGGCCTCTCTACCCGGCGAATTCACGCTCAGTGAACTCCAGAATAATCTGAAGACTGCATTGCGGCAGTATCGTTCACAGCACAACGAACTCTCCCCACTGATTGAGAAAGTGGTCGCGTTGGCGAAGTCCAACTACGAAATTCAATACACGCCGGAATACGAACTGTCTGAACGGGTGATCTTCCCCTTCAGTCCGTCCGAAACTAACGGAATCGAAGATGCTAGATTCGTGCATTTCCACGACGACGACGGTAGCAGCCGATACTATGCGACGTACAGCGCTTATAACGGCCAAATGGTACTGCCTCAGTTGTTGGAGACGAAGGACTTCTTGAGATTCAAAATGCATACGCTCAATGGCCCGGCGATTGCCGACAAGGGCATGGCCCTCTTCCCGCGGAAGATCAACGGCCACTACGCGATGCTCGGGCGGCAGGACGGCGAAAATCTGTATCTGATGTATTCGGAGATGCTCCACTTCTGGCATACCAAAGAGCTCATCATAAAGCCCACAAATCCTTGGGAATATGTGCAAATAGGCAATTGTGGCTCGCCCATTGAGACGGACGCCGGTTGGCTCGTGCTGACCCACGGCGTCGGTGCGATGCGGAAATACTGCATCGGCGCGATACTATTGGACCTGGACGACCCTTCAAAAATTATCGCACGACGACACGACGCGCTGATCATCCCCGACGAAGTCGAACGAGAGGGCTATGTTCCAAACGTCGTCTACAGTTGTGGCGCAATCGTGCACGGGAAGCACCTAGTCATTCCCTACGCCATGTCCGACTATGCCACCACGTTTGCGACGATCGAAGTCGCCGAGCTACTGTCGAGCATGGTCTAATAGCGGCGAGCTTACCCTCTGAATGCCACCCGGTCGATTCAACTGGTTTCAATTAAGATAACCGAGCTTCGTCAATTCCTGACGAAGCTCTCTGCGCGCACGGTTAAGTCGTGAACCAACCGTGCCTTCGGGAATTCCCAACGATTCGGCAATGTCGCGATACGAGCAGCCTTGTTGTTCTTTGAGCAGAAAAACAGCTCGCAGTTCGGGGTCGATACGCTCCAGGGCTACTTCAACTAACTGGGACTCCTCGCTCTTTATTAATAGATCGTCATCGACTGTTACCGGTTCTAAGACGAATGGAGCAGTGGTCTGTCTCTTTTGCTTTCGCAGGTACTGTAGTGCTTCGTTGAGTGCAATTCGAAAGAGCCATGTTTCCAGTTTAGATTGCCCGTTGAACTGGCCAAGCTTGCGGAACATCTGAAGAAAGGCTTGCTGCGTCAAATCGTCGGCGTCTTGGCGTCCGACCATCCGAACCATCAACCCATAGACTGAGCTCTTGCAACGTTCATAGAGCGCATGCTTGGCAGCGCTATCTCCAGCCACACACAATGCGACTAGGTGATCCATCGAATGTGTATGTGGCACCTCGCTGGCTGGTTGAGCGGGCGAGCCGACATCGTAGGATGGGTTCAAGATGGCCGAACTCCCGCTAGCTCGTACAACTCACGTCGCGTCCTAAAGTGCATATCCCAGCCAATCAACGGGTGTTTTTGCTCGCGAACAGACAAGCATAGCATACCCATGCAGGGTATCAAAGGTATCCAGGACGAAAGTATGTTAGTTCGCAGACAAATCCAATTCCGGCACAAGAGGTAGTGGGCTCGTTGAACCGCGTGCCTAGCGGGCCGCGGGATGCTGAACCCGGACGCGCGGGGCGTTGCCCACGCGGTTTAACGAATGCCTGAGCAATTGCACTCATTGATAAAACAGACATTCCAAAGAAATAATTCAACTCTCCGTGAAGAAACATACCAGCGATGCATCTAATCAGTAATGTTACACGCTCGATGCGTTCCACACGCGTGGTATCGGCTGGCGAATCGGACTTTGCTAGCCTCACGAGTTGCAATGCATTCCCTAAGTTCCCTGAGTAAAGGACGATTTGAAGATGATGAAGACACGATTTCCCCTACTGGCTTTGGCAATAGCCGTCCTTATAAGCGGTGTTAGCGCGAATGCGGCCACCGCACATGAGGGCCACGATCACAAAGCCCCAGAGAAGGCTGAGAAGAAGATCTCCGAGGCCCTGGCTGCCCTGCCGGCCGAAGACCAGAAGCTGGCTGCTGCGCAGCGGTTCTGCCCGATGATGGCGTACAGCCGACTGGGAGCAATGGGCACACCCACCAAGCTGATCATTGAAGGCAAGCCAGTTTTCGTCTGCTGCGAAGGATGTATTGACGATGCGCAGGATGGCGGTGCGGCAACCGTCAAGTTGACTAAAAAGCTGACAGAGGCTTCTGCCGAACTTGCGAAGCTTCCTGCGGCTGAACGAGCTGCCGCCGAAGCACAGAAATACTGTGCGATCAATACTAAGGGACTCCTCGGCTCGATGGGCGCACCGATCAAGCTAGTGCTCGACGGCAAACCAGTTTATCTATGCTGCAGTGGCTGCACCAAAAAGGCGCAGGCCAACCCTGCCGCGACGCTCGCCAAAGTGGAAGAGCTTAAGCAAGCCGGCAAGAAAGAAGGTCATGCTCACGGCGATCACGACCACAAGAAGTAGTCAGGAGTTTAGGCAATGCTGTGACGCATTTATTTGCAGCAATTTGGACACTTCTCGCTGAACGCCACCGACAGTCTCGATTTTTCGTACTCGTACTCAATGAAATGGTACTCGTACTCCTAC
>CAKQNH010000224.1 GCA_934255105.1 uncultured Pirellulaceae bacterium | reverse complement strand
GGCTAGGACTCATCCGCGCGGCGAACTCAAGCGCTGGAAACAGCCCCTTCCACTGGAATTCGAAGCGCGTCCCCTTGCCGGTCTCGACCTCGATCCACTGATCCCCCGTGCCATAGAGCAACTTGCGCCGCTGGCCGGCGCTCAGTCGCTGCACCGGCACATCGAGCGAGATCCCCACCGCTTTGCAGAAGGCTTGCAACATTGGAAAGGAGAGTTCTGTTGCAGGCATCGCGGCTTGGCTAGCTTCATCCAGCCCTGGCCACATGCGTATGGCGCCTTGGCGCAAGGTCAATTGCGGATCGAGCAACAGAGCTGGACTGGTTCCAGTTTGCGTTCCCAATCCCTCGCAGTCCGAACACCAGCCCAGCGGGCTATTGAACGAAAACGATTGCGGCGTCAGCAACTGCAAACTATGGCCGCAGGATCGGCAGGCCAAGTGTTGGCTGTGCCGCGTCGATGTCCAGTGTATTTCGTCTTGGTCATCGCGAGGTTCGAGCGCGTACATGTTGCCGTTGCCCAGCGACAATGCTAGTTCAACGCTCTCGGCAATACGGCTGCGGTTGGCTTGGTTGATGGTGATGCGATCCACCACCGCCTCGATGTTATAGCTCACCGTCGATGACAGACTGGGCACATCGTCCAGCGAGTGGGTGCGACCATCGACGCGCACGCGGACCAGCCCCGACGTGCGCAGGTCTTGCCACATGTTGGCCGGGTCATGGTTGGGTTGCCACACCAGCGGCGCAGTCAACACCAAACGCGTCCCGTCTTCGAAGCTCAGCAGGTGATTGGTGATATCGTCGGCCGATTGATTCGATACCGGAATGTCGCAGTTCGGGCAGTAGGGCTCTCCCAATCGCGCCATCAGCACGCGCAAGTAGTCATAGATTTCAGTTACCGTGCCGACCGTACTGCGCGGATTGTGGGCCACGCTCTTTTGTTCGATGGCGATGGCGGGTGCCAAGCCTTCGATGCGCTCGACGCGCGGCTTGGGCATTTGGCCGACGAACTGCCGCGCGTAGGAGGACAGGCTCTCGACGTACCGCCGCTGGCCTTCGGCGTAGATCGTATCCATGGCCATCGAGCTCTTACCGCTACCACTGGGGCCGCAGAAGACCGACAGCGCATGGTGCGGGATCTCCAGCGAAACATCTTTTAGATTATGTTCGACGGCCCCCTGCACGCGCAGCACTGGTGGCGGCAGTTTGACCCTAGCCTGGCTGACACCGTTCTTGTCCGATGCACGCTTGGCATTGGCTACGATGGGGCCGGCGGCGATGTGCTTGGCCAACGAATGGCCAGTGTGCGATTTCGCACATGTAACGATATCGTCGGGAGTCCCTTGAAAGACCACCTCCCCCCCCGCCTGTCCACCTTCGGGGCCGATGTCGATCAGCCAGTCCGCAGCCCGGATCACGTCCAGGTTGTGCTCGATAACCAGCACAGTGTTGCCCAAGTCAACCAGGTCTTGCAGGACTTTCAACAGCATCCGAATATCGTTGAAGTGCAATCCGGTGGTGGGTTCGTCCAGCAGGTAGAGCGTGCTGCCCGTACCGCGACGCGACAGCTCTTTAGCCAGCTTGATGCGCTGCGCCTCACCACCCGAGAGCGTCGGCGAAGGTTGGCCCAGTTTGATATAGTCGAGTCCCACATCCTGCAGCGTCCGCAATTTATCGGCAATCTTGGGAACGTTTTCGAACAGTTCATACGCCTGCTGGATATCCATATCGAGCACATCGGCGATCGATTTGTCCTTGAATTTGACCTGCAGCGTTTCGTGGTTGTAGCGTTTGCCATCGCAGACTGGGCAGGTGACCCACAGATCGGCCAAGAAGTCCATCGCCAAGCGATTCGAGCCGTTGCCTTCGCACGATTCGCAGCGTCCGCCGGCCACATTAAAGCTAAAGCGCCCCGCTTGATAACCGCGTCGTTTGGCTTCGGTCAATTCGACAAACAGCGAGCGCACCTCGTCGAACACCTTCACGTACGTAGCCGGGTTGCTGCGCGGCGTACGACCGATGGGAGATTGGTCGATGGCGATTACTTTGTCCAGATGTTCGATCCCTTCGAGGGAGCTGTGTTCACCGGGCACATCTTCGGCCGCATGCAGTTGTCGACGCAGCACGGGGACCACGATATCGTTGATCAGCGAACTTTTCCCCGAGCCGCTGACACCGGTCACGCAAACCAGTTTGCCCAGCGGAATGTCTACGTCGATATTCTTGAGGTTGTTGTGCGTCGCGCCACGGACGCGAATGATCTTGTCGTTGCCGGCCCGGCGCTCGGCGGGGACCGGGATCGACAACTTGCCTGTCAAAAACTGCCCGGTAACACTTTTTTCGCTGGCCGCAAGCGTGTTCATGTCGCCGAAGCTGACGATCTCGCCGCCGCGCACGCCGGGGCCAGGACCAAAGTCCAGGATTAAATCGGCGGCCCGCATCGTATCTTCATCGTGCTCGACCACCAGCAGCGTGTTGCCTTGGTCACGCAGGGCCTTGAGCGAATCGATCAAGCGATCGTTGTCGCGTGGGTGCAGGCCGATAGAGGGTTCGTCCAAAACATACAGCACGCCTACCAAGCCTGAACCAATCTGGCTGGCCAGCCGAATTCGCTGCGACTCGCCGCCAGAAAGCGTCGGCGCGGAGCGATCTATGCTCAAGTAGTCCAGGCCAACGTTGAGTAGAAATTGCAGGCGATTGCGGATCTCGCGGAGAGCTTCCGCAGCGATGCGCGTTTCGATTTCGCCAAGCTGGATCGCCTTGAGAAACTCCAAACACGCGTCGATCGGCAGATGGCACAGATCCGGCAGGTTCAACCACTCTCTTCCATTGGCTTGTGGTGCCGCACTGCGCATCCGCAACTGTCGAGCCTGTGGATTCAGCCGCGATCCGCCACACGCGTCGCAGTGGCGACGCTCCATATATTTTTCGAAACGCTTGCGCGCGGTTGGCGATTTGGCATTGCGGTACTGTTCGAGTAATTGTGGTATGAGCCCTTCAAAGTTGCCGCCGTACTTCATCGGCTTGGCACCGCCGCGCCAGGTGTAGGTGATATGTCGCTCGCCAGTTCCGTACAGCCACTCCTGCTTCACCTCGTCGGCCAACTCGCCCCAGGGTGTCGTCAGGCTCTCGCCGACTTGGAGGCCAAACTCGTTCTCAATCGACTCACCGACGCTCATCAATTGGTGGCGTTGCCAGCGGCCGAGGTCATTCCAAGTGCCCAGCATTTCAATAGCGCCGCGCCGCAGCGAGCGGCTGGGATCGGGGACGACCAGATCGGGAGAAAAAGTGAATTGACGACCTAGCCCTTCGCACACGCCACACATGCCGCTGGGGCTATTGAAGCTGAGCAACTGGGGCGTGGGTGGCATGCTAGAGAGCCCGCATTGCGGACAGGCATACTCGCTGCTCATCACCAGCTCGCCAGCCTGCTTGGCTGCGCGACCGCGGCGTGGCTTGGCTGCGGCGGGGGCTTCGTCGGATCCGTCAAAGTCTGGGCTGTCTGAGTCGTCGTCGGCTGAGTGGTCGTCGTCGGTAGCCGAGTACGATCGATCCGCAGCGGACGCGGCACTCTCGCCTGCATCCCCAATGGCTGATGAGCCAGCGGCCAAAGCGTCAGTGGCTTCAGAGTCGCCAGACTGAGCGTCTGCCTCGGGTTCTTCCCAGGGGATGACGATCAGCGTATTCTCACCCAGCTTGAGCGATTCGTACACGGCGTCGGCGATCTTGCCGCGCGGCGTCTGCTGCGGGTTGAAGCGTGTGACGACCACTTCGATATGGTGCTTCTGCTGGCGTTGCAAGTGCGGCGCGTCGGACAAACGCAATACTTCGCCATCGATACGGGCGCGTGCGTAGCCCTGCCGCTGCAGGCTTTCAAACAACTCGCGATACTCGCCCTTCTGACCGCGGACGATGGGCGCCAGCATCAAGTACTCATCCGAGTCGCGCAAATCCTGCAGGCGAGCTACGATTTGGTCGCGGGTCTGCGACGCAATGGGAATATCGCATTTGGAACAGAAGCCAGTCGCCACACGCGCGTACAGCACTCGCAGGAAATCGTAAATCTCCGTAATGGTGCCGACGGTACTGCGCGGATTGGAGCTGGTCGATTTCTGGCTGATCGAGATGGCAGGGCTCAGCCCGCCGATATAATCAACGTTCGGCTTGGGGAGTTGGCCGATGAATTGGCGAGCGTAGCTCGATAGGCTCTCTAGGTAGCGGCGTTGACCTTCGGCGTAGAGTGTGTCAAAGGCCATCGAGCTTTTGCCACTGCCGCTAACTCCCGTAAATACGATCAACTGATTGCGAGGGAGCGTGATACTGACGTTTTGTAGATTATGTTCTCGAGCGCCGCGCACTTCGATGGTCGCATTGTCCATAGGGTCTCGACTTCAACGGATAAGCTTCGGGCCAAAGTCTCTATTGTAGGAAAGCAAATGGAATTTGAAGACGGGGCTAGTAATAACTCAGTTAATAACGCAGTTCGCTTTGTGCTGCTATTGCATGAGCTGCCCGACGGGGCACCTCAATCGACGCACTGGGATCTGATGATACGCCAAGCGGATTCCCTGCTGACATTTGCCCTGCAATCGCTCCCACCGCAGACGAGCGGCACGAGAGGCATCGTCTGGCCCGCCACGCGGTTGCCCGACCATCGCCTGCGCTATTTGGACTATGCAGGTGTCGTCGGCCCGGCTCAGCCTGGCGGCCCAGCGCGCGGCAGCGTGCGGCGAGTGGCGGCAGGTTGGGCAGTTTGCGAAGTCGACCAGCCGGCCGAACAACGGCACCGCTGGCAGCTCACCTCAGCCGAACTGCAAGCCACATTTGCCTACAAGCCATGCGCGGTGGGCGAAGCCACGCAGTTGCACATCGAGATTTGGGACGTTGCGACACCACGCACCGCCACAGGAGGGGCCCGCGAAAGCTGAGGTTGGGCTCACAATGCTGCTACGCGTTAGCCTCACAATGCGGGCAACTGATCGAGGAAACGAATGTAATGCGCCCAGTCCCAAGCCGTGATGTCGTGTTTGCCATCGCGCAGATGGTAGCCGATGCGCTTGAGCTGTTGCCCCTCGGCGGCTCCCGTGTCGTTCGGCAGCTTGGCGTAAACCTCGCCGGCCAAATCCAGCGATAGGAACTCGCCGTGGGGATCTGCCCAGCGATCTCCCGAGGCGCTGGCCACGTACAACAAGCGCGGCGCGGCGAGCGCCAGCAGTTGATGCTGGTCGATCGGCAGCTTGGCTTCTTGCTCGTTATACTGATGAAAGTTTGGACAGAACCAATGTGGGAAGCTGGTGTTGATGCGGCCCACGGTCTCGCCCACCGCTCGGCGGCTGAGAGCCGCGCCACCACAGCCCGAATTGTTTGAAATGACTGCTGCAAAGCGCGGGTCGCTAGCGCCGGCCCACAGAGCGGTTTTTCCTAAGCGCGAATGCCCCAGCACGGCCACGCGCTGCGCATCGACTTGCGGTACTTGCGATTCCAACGCGTCGAGCAATCGCGATAGGCCCCAAGCCCAGGCGGCGATCGAGCCCCATCGCTGTGGATGCTCGGCGCTGGGGCGATGCTCGGGGAACAAGGCGTGGATGCCATTGTTGAATTCATCGTGAAAGTCGGGATCGATGTCACCGTAGTACGCCGTGGCTACTCCCATGCCCGCTGCCACAATCTGCTCGACGGGCCAACGCGAACTCGACGCCCCGCGCCCAGCTTCCGTAGCGCGGTTGTTCTCGGTCCGCTCGTCTTTCGAATCTCGTAGCCACGACTTGGTTAGCAACAGCTCGGGATCAGCGGCTACCGTATGGTTGCCGGCAAAATTTAGGCCCAGGAAACAGGCTACGGGCGCGGTGGCTGCGGCGGGTGTAAACACGACCAAGTCAATTGGCAGCCGCCCGTGCTCGGTCACCACCGTCACGCGCCACTGCTGTCGCAACGCGGCTCCACCGCAGCTCGGCCCCGACTCCACCTGCTCGAACTCCAGCGTGTACGGTGCGGTGGGTGCGGTGCCAAACATCTGCTCTTCAAAGGTCTGCAGCAATTCGGCTCGACGCTTTTGCCAAGCGGCCGGGAAATCCTTGGCCTTTGCCGTCTCGGCATCGATCAGTGGCGGTAGCTGGTAAGCCGGAACTTTGGCTTCGTCGTAGTTGGGCTTAAAGTCTTGTGCCATCGCAGTCGTTAAACACATGCCACATGAATAATGTAGGGCAAGCCAGCCAAACACAGTTAACCAATGAGCCAAGTGTGAATGTCGGCGCGGCGTCGCCGCAAAAATGGAACGCATCGATTGCTCCTAGTGAAAGTCTGTAGGCAGTGGACAGTCGGCGGTGGGTATCCGCCGAAGCGTATAGTATAATGGGTGGCACAGCTACATGCTGTCCCGCTTAATACCTACCGCTCACCACCTAGCACCGTTACAGGAACCTTCACCTATGTTATCGCTGATTCTAGTCATGGCTAGTTGCCTGCTGCTCGTACTGTCCACCCCGTCGAGTGCAACCGCTGCCGAGGTTCGTTTGGAATCCAAGCCAGATCGCGTTACAGTCTTGGTCGACGACGAGATTTTCACCGAGTACATATTCGAAGGCTATGAAAAGCCGATCCTCTATCCAGTCATCGGGCCCGGTGGCGTCGAGATGACTCGCAATTGGCCGATGCGCGACGGCGTGGAGCACGAGGCTCACGATCATCCCCACCACAAATCGATTTGGTTTGGGCATCAGGAAGTCAACGGCGAGAGCTTTTGGGGGATACCGCCGGCCTCCGGGACGACCGTTTCCACCGAAGTCAAAGTCGACGGAAACACCATCCGTTCGAAAAACAATTTAGTCGCCCGCGATGGGAAGTTGGTTGCCACCGACTCACGCGAGATCAGCTTCTCCGTCGACGGCGAAACACGCTTCATCGATTACAACGTGACCTACCATGCTAGCCAGGGAGCGATTACTTTCGGAGATAACAAAGACGGACAAATGGCCATCCGCATGAATCCGCACCTGCGGATCAAAGGGCCCGTAGCCAATGGTCAAGCGGTCAATTCAGAAGGCGTTACCACTGCGGATATCTGGGGCAAGCGCGCGAATTGGATCGACTACTGGGGAACCGTGCAAGACAATGTAGTTGGCATCGCCATCTTTGATCACCCGAGCAATTTTCGGCATCCCACATGGTGGCATGCCCGCGACTACGGTCTAGTCTCAGCCAATCCCTTTGGCCGCCAGGATTTCGAAGGGGAGAAAGCGGAGCCGGGCGACTACAAGCTGCCCGCCGACGAATCGCTGACTTTCAAGCATCGATTTATCTTCCACCGCGGCGATGCTCAGGAAGCC
>CAKQNH010000223.1 GCA_934255105.1 uncultured Pirellulaceae bacterium | reverse complement strand
ACCAGTGAGGAATGCTCCCCCGGGGGAGAAACTGCTGAAGGTTGAGGACGTAGAGCGCCCAACAGATGACTCCAGTTACCAAGGCCGATGCTGCCTTGTTGATATGCACCTTATGCTCCAGGGCGATCATCAGATAGCCCAGCGTGAAGACGGTGAGAATTATCGTTAGCATACTCTTATCACTCCCGCGATCGATGTCGAACCATCAGCGAACAACAGCGTCCACCACGTTGACAATCGCCAAATGATAAGCAGATTTTCTTTTCTGCGTGAGCTACCCTGAGGCAGAAGATTTCACCAGAAAGCAGCACTGTCGGCGTACAAAATGTTGAGTAGATTCAGCGGATTGGCATGCCATCTTGCAAGGGTAATCGCGATAACCCTTCACTCCCGATTTAAGGCGATGATCTAGCCATCGCAAATATGTGCATCGTCTTCATCTACGGCGAATGTCCGCTCGCCGAGTGGAAAAAAATTTGGGCGCGGGGCAAAAAGAATGTTCGGAGAAATGCAAGATAGTCGCTGATCGGTCAGATGCTTGGGCGTCATAGTCGCTGATCGCTCCGTCGATCAGATGCTTGGGAACCTCGAGAATACGTTGACGCTTGCAAGCGTCATACTCGCAGAGCAATGATCGGCGGAGCGATCAACGACATAGGAGCAATGATCGGCGGAGCGATCAACGACATAGGGGCAATGATCGGCGGAGCGATCAACGACTATGGCGGCAAGCTCGGTTTGGTAATGGAGTTGGCCGCTGTCTACGATGGTTCCTCGCTATCGTCGTAATCCTCGTACTCCTCCTCGACCGCTCCACTCTCCTCGTCTTGCTCGTCCGAAGCGTCGCCGTAATTCAGTTCTGATTCGTCTTCGCTCTCGTCTTCGTATTCCTCCTCTATATCGTCTTCGTATTCCTCCTCTGGTTCCATCTTGACTACTCGACGAACCGCAGGCCGGAGGCTCGCCGACGCCACGTCTGGGCTGTTGTTAAACGCAGGGATTACCTTGTTGCCCGAGTGATTGGACGGCGACGGGCTGGGTTCGTCTGCAAGGCCGAGTGGTTGGACCTTGTTGGATCGTGGCGGCGTGGTTGCGGGTGCGGCCGGCCCCTCCGCTGGACCGTCGCGCATGGTCTCCCATTCCGCGATCGAAAGCGTCACCTCGCGCGCTTGAGAGCCGTTGTACTGGCCGACGATGCCATCTTCGGCCATGAAGTCGATCAGCCTCGCAGCGCGTCCGTAGCCAATGCCCAGCGCTCGCTGCAGTAGCGAGCTGCTGCCGCGACCTTCGCGGACGACCAGATCCACGGCCGCTTCGTAGAGCTCGTCGCGTTTCTTGAAAGTCCCTGGAACTAAGTCGTCGTCGTCCTCGTCCCCCTCGTCCTTGATCTTCAGATTGACTAGCTCGTGTACAAAGTTCTGTTCACCCGTACTACAGTGATCGACCAGTTGATTGATTTCCTCATCGCTCAGGTAAGTTCCTTGTCCCCGCAGTAGCATGCTGGTGCCATTGCCCATAAACAGCATGTCACCGTTGCCGAGCAATTTGTCTGCGCCCATTTCATCCAGGACGACACGACTGTCGGTGCGACTGGCCACTTGAAAGGAGATCCGCGCGGGCAGGTTGCTCTTGATCAGGCCGGTGATCACATCCACGGTCGGCTTCTGTGTGGCTAGGATCAGGTGGATTCCTACGGCGCGACTCTTTTGTGCTAGCCGAATGATGTGCTGTTCGACCTCCTTGCCTGCGGTCATCATCAGGTCAGCCATCTCATCGGCAATGATCACGATGAAGGGTAAGTGGTCGGGGATTGCGTCGGCTTCCTCGGTCGATTCTGGCTTGAGCCGATCGAGCAGTTCTTCGCGTCCGAGTTCGTTATAGCTGGTCAAGTGACGAACTCCAGCGCGAGCCAGCAGCGAATACCGCTCCTCCATTTTGTCCACGGCCCAGGCCAAGATGGCCTCCGCCTTGCGCATGTCGGTGACGACCGGGTGCATCAAGTGGGGCAAGCGAGCGTAGCCGCTGAGTTCGACCATCTTGGGGTCGATCATCAACATCCGCACTTCATCGGGGCGTTTGGTCATCAGGATAGACGCGATCACAGCATTCAAGCAGACCGATTTTCCGGTCCCGGTGCGGCCGGCAATCAATAGGTGAGGCAGAGTCGCTAGATCCGCGATGAGCGCATTGCCGGAGACGTCCTTACCCAAGAACATAGGAATCTTGGCCTTCTTACCTTTCGGCCCTTGCTCCTCGATAACTTCGCGCAGCCGGACTATCTGCCGCGTCTCGTTGGGGACTTCGATACCAACCGTATTCTTGCCGGGTATGGGGGCCACGATGCGCACGCTGGGGACGCGCAGGGCGATCGCGAGGTCTTCGGACAAGCTGGTTATCTTGGAGAGCCTCAGGCCAGCTTCGAGCTCGATTTCATATTGCGCAATGACTGGACCGGTCTCAATTTCGACTACTTTGACGTTGAAATTGAAATCTTTAAAAGTCTTCTCAAGAATTTTGGCCTTGCGACGAACCTCAATGGTCTGCGTTTCAAAATCGATGTCGTCGCTTTCCAACAACAGGTCGAGCCCGGGCAGAACGTACTCCTCGGCACCCGCTGGCAGCTTGGTATCATCCAGATGGGCTAAGGCCTCGCGGTTGCGCTTCGCTTCATCCTCTTTCTTCTTCTTTTTCTGCGGTGCTCGAACGCGTGGTTCCTCTGCCGCAGCGGCAGTGTGAGCTTCATCTGCGCGGACTTGAACAGCCTCTCCCTCAAGCTCTAGCTCGCGGTGTTCCGCCAGCAGTTGCTCTTCCATCTCGGCGGAATCTTCCCCCGCCAAGAATTCATCGTCTTCGTCCTCAAAAGCTAGACCACTAGGAAGTTCAGCCGCTTTGCTGGGCTCGCCTTCGGAGGCTAGAGCGACGGCGGAATTGGGTTGCTTTGTGGAACTCAATAAGCCTTCGGCTAGTGCCTGCGCCGCCCCCAACAGACCTCGGGAAGTGGCAGGTAAAGCTGTCTCGACCGTGGCAGCACGACCGTCGCGCTGCACGCCACGAATGCGAATCGGCGGATGCGACTCGTCGGCTCCCTCCACTTCACCTGGCAATAAAACACCCTGATCTACATCGCTGGTGCGACGTCGCTGGTGAAACATGCCTGTTGGACTGGGGATAGCTATCTTGTGCTTAGTCGCTGCCGCCGCCGTGGCTGCCACAGATGCGCTGCCTGCCAACATGCTGGCAATCGCTCGGACGACGATGTAATCCGTGCTCAGGAGTAGGCCCGCTACAAATACGGTGAATGTTAGAATCAAACTACCGACGGTTGCGAAGTGCGCGTTGAGCCAGTTCGAAGTGGTTGCGCCTAGATAGCCACCGGCGCCCACCACGGGTGCCAGCGGCGTATACCAGTCGAGTAGTGCAACCCAAGTAGTCACGGCCAATATCACCAGCACCCACCCAGCTTGCCGTGACACGCGCACATAATTGCTCTGTACGCGAAACATCCAAACGGCCAGGACCGATAGTCCGACGGCGATTAGAATCGAGCCGATCCCCAGGCTTTGGATCAAAATTTGTGCGCAGGCGGCCCCGAACCAACCGCACCAGTTGGTGGGCTGTTCGTTGGTGGGGTAGACTTGCGGATCGATGGAGATGAAGTGACTGAGCAGGCTCGGCAGGGGGGCAACTGCATCGGCTGGGTCGTAGCTCAACAGGCTTAGCCACAGGAATACGCACAGCGCCGTCAGCAGCAGCGCCTCGATATCAAATTCTATTCGCCGCGGGTCACTCATTGTCTATCCTGCGCACCCTTTTGATTGACTGCTAGCTCGGCGGGGGATACATGGTGCCACTTGCTGCTTGCCGACTGCGAAGTGGAGAGTGATTCTAAGGATTTATGAAACTAGGATGATTTATGTGTCGCCCTCTGGGCTGGCTTGCATCCATCGCCAATCCGGTGGCTGACGCCACCGGCAGGGATGTATCGCCCTCTGGGCTAGAAAATGTATCGCCCTCTGGGCTAGAAAATGTATCGCCCTCTGGGCTAGAAAACAGTCGAAAGGTCAGCGTTGGCCATTCAAAATGGTTGGAGGTGGCTGTTCAGAAAGGGTATTGTTGTGCGCTGTCTAATTCATCGGCACTTTAGCGGGCATAGCACAAACGTTTGTCGCTGGTGCCGATTTCCCCGGCCAATCCGCACAATGCTAATTCAGCCCGGCCGCTCTACGCTGGCGATCGCACAGGGCGGCAGCTATACCAGACTCTCTAGCCGTTTCAATCGCTATGGCTTCCAGACCGATCACGTCGATGTTGGCGCGGTCCGCTTCTCGCAAGAATTCGTAGAAGCCGTGCGCATACTCTGCCAGGCTGTTGAACTGGCGGCTGATTCGCATGCCGCGCGGTGGAGGAGCCATGCCAGCGTAGGCGTAGGACAAGTCGGCAAGCGCACTACTCGCGTCACTTAGCGGGGGCCATCGCTGGCCCGCCTCTAGCAACTGCACGCGAGCCCGAGGTTGGTAGTGCGGGTGGCGCAGCCCAGGCGAACTGAGTGGCGCACACGCGGCAGCCTGCACCGCTGGTTCACCGGCCCCTGGGCTCTGGCCGGACAAGTCATCATTCCAGAGCCGAGCGCTAGGAAAGTGAGCTCGCAGTTGTGCCAGACCAATACTCCCAGGCCGCAACACGATCGGAGCCCGACCCGTGCAGTCGATGACGGTCGATTCGAGTCCGACGTGTTCTACGCTGGTGCATAAAATAGCGTCAATGCGGCCGTCCAGATCCTCCAACACGCTCTGCCAAGTAGTGGCACTGGGCCGCCCAGAAAGGTTGGCAGAAGGTGCGGCGATCGGCAACTGGGCCGCGCGCAAGAGAGCCTGCGTCACTTGAGGCGCTGGGATTCTCAGGGCCACCGTGTCCAATCCGGCGGTTACGCTGGCGCAGATCGCGTCCGCTTTAGCGACTACGACGCTCACCGGGCCCGGCGAGAAGAGCTCGAGTATTCGCCGAGCGATGTCCGGTAGCTCCGACGCCGCCAGAGGCCAATCCTCAATAGCGCCCACATGGACGATCAGAGGATTATCAGCAGGCCGTCCCTTAGCAGCGAACAATCGCTCGATGGCGTGCGGATTGGACGCATCTGCCCCCAGGCCAAACACGGTCTCAGTGGGAAAGGCTACCAGTTTTCCAAGCCTCAAGAACTCGGCCGCTTGGGCGACGTCGTCGAGCAATTGCGTTTTCAGAAGGCTACTCGATATACAGGAATTCATTGGAATTGAGCAGCACATGACACAGGTCTACCCATCGTTGGTGGTCGACTGCGGTGGCCAATTGCTCATCGCTGGCGACTGCGGTCTGAGCGTCTGGGGCATCCTCCACCGAGCGAACAAACTGCAGGCAGCCGTTGAGTTCGTCCACCAGCGGTGGGCGGCCCCAGGTCAACAAGCAGGCACGTCGAGTCATTTCAGCCGCCGTCTGAGCGGAGTCAGATGCCAAGTGTTGAGCCATCTTTTCGGCGCGTTCTAATGTGTACGCGCCATTGACCAACAGCAGCGCTTGCATGGGCGTCGTTGTGCTGTCGCGCACGGCGACGCTGCTTAAACCGCCTGCACGATCAAAGGTACTGAGGAAATTCTCCAGGTCATTGCGAAAGATCTTGACGTATAGTGCGCGCCGCGGCGATGGCTCGGCTACGGACGGACCACCCAGCTCTTGGAGCAGCTCACCGCTGGCTGCCAGCATCGCATCGCGCAGTTGTTCGGCCTGCAGACGCCGGATTGGCGCACGCCACAGCAGCAGTTCGCCAGGATCGGACATCTCGTATTGGCTGGCCTGCGGATGATGCGCCGACTGCCGCCAAGTAGACGACATCAATATCTGCTTGTGCAGCTTCTTAAAACTCCAACCCTGGGCCATGAATTCGTCGGTCAACCAGTCGAGCATCTCCGGATGCGACGGCAGAGAGCCCATGCGGCCAAAATCATTGGAGGTTGCCACCAGCCCACGGCCGAAATGTTGTTGCCATATTCGATTGACGATCACGCGCGGAGTCAGGGGATTGCGGCGATCACCGATCCACTGTGCCAACTGCAGACGCCGTGGCTGATTTGTTGTCGTTCCGCTAAGGCTGCTGACCAAGCTGACCACAGAGCTAGTCCTTGGATGGGTGTCGGCTGCGGGGGCGGGAGTGTTGGATGTAAAGGTGGGTAGATCCAACTCAGATAACACGCTGGGAAATCCTGGCGCAATGGCATGCAGTTCCGGATCAGCGGGAATCGTGGTGGGAGAATATGCGCCCACATGGTTGCTGACCGTCATCGCCTGGGGCAAGGGCTGAGGCTTGATATTGTCCCAGGCGGACAATTCCTTTTGCAACTGTTCCAACTGGGCTTTGTCCTCGCGAGTCATTGACTTCAGCGGCCCGCCAGCTTCGTCCAGAAATTGTCGACCGATCAAGTAGGTCATTTGAGCTTCCCAACTGTTCCGCTCCTCGGCTGGCTTGAAGTAACAGGCCTGGATGTCCAGTGGGAACTTTTCGACGGTGCTGGTCCATTTGCGTTGGTAATAAGGTTCGACGATGGCGTCTATCTGATCCTGCACCTGTCGGGTTTCCTGTTGCCACAGCGCGTACGCTTGTTCATAGCGGCTGCGCTCGTCGGAGGTGGCGGCATCGACGTCATCGCGCCAAATTAGGGGTTCAAAGAATGCTCGCAGTTGAAAATAATCGCGTTGCAATACTGGGTCAAACTTGTGGTCATGGCAGCGAGCGCATGAAAAACTCATCCCCAGAAAAACATCTCCGGTGACATCGGTGATCTCGTTCATGATGTCGTTCCAGTGGCCCCGCGCGTCGCGCTGATTGTATTCGTAGATGCCCAGCCTCAGATAACCCGCAGCCACGCGGTACTCGGGATGGTCACCTTCGATTTCATCACCGGCCAATTGTTCGCGGACAAAATCGGGATAGGGCTTATCGTGGTTGAAAGCCTGTACGACATAATCGCGATAGCGCCAGATATCAGGGCGATAGGAGTCCAAATTCCAACCATCCGATTCGCTGTATCGCACCACATCCAACCACTGCCGCGCCCAATGTTCTCCGTATCGCGGATCATCTAGCAGGCGCTCCACGAGCCTTTCCCAGGCGGACGTCTGGGATGCAGTCGCCATAGTTTGCAGCGAATCTTCTGGGCGCGAATCCCGAGGTGAAGTTTTGGGTGCAGGTGCCACTTCCGAATCGCTGGCCAATTGCAGGTCAGCGCAGGCCTGAGACAATTCCTGCGGCGTGGGGGGGAGACCCAGAAGATCGAAATACAACCGCCGCACTAAAAC
>CAKQNH010000222.1 GCA_934255105.1 uncultured Pirellulaceae bacterium | reverse complement strand
ATATCGTCACGCGTGCTTTGGATGCCCTGCAAAGCCACGACATCATACTGAGTCAAAATGCTCACTAAGATTTGAAGCAGATGCGGCTGGCTGAGCATGTTTGTCCCGAGCGCCGGAACATAAAACGACGCGATGCGGACGGTGCGATCGCGGGGCGAATTGGTCTGCCCTAGCGCCCCGATGGGCGAACTGCCCGAGAGCGTGTTGTGGCCGCTATCCATCACACCGGTCATCATTCCCGCACGCAACGGTTCCTGAACGGCATGCATGTCGCTACTAGGCGACGAGGCGAAGTTGAGAGCGCCGCCCAGAGCATCATTGGATTCCAAACCAAACAGACCGTGCGGTGCTGGAATGGGGCTGGAAGAAGGAAAGTTCAGCAAGTCAGTTGTGGCCGATTGTGGCGTTGACTGCCGTGGAGCCAGCTTGTCTTGCCACAATGCCAGCTTCTCTCCCTGACTCAGGCCGCTGGACCATGCCGGAGATGCCTGGGCTGCGGTGCCGGAGTGTAAATTGAAATTAAAGTCTTGACTGCCCATCAGACTGGGCGAAGTCTGAATGCCGAACTGAGTCAAGTCGATTCCCTGTCCTCTGTCGGCCCAAGGGGAACGCGAATCGGTGCCGGGCTGCGAAGTGGATTGGCTCGCTGACTTGACCGCTTCTAAATGCAGATTTTCCAAGCCAGAGATTTGGTAGTTGCTGACAACATACAACAGCACTGCACCAGCGGCAGTTAGCATGGGCCAGCGTCGGCGAATTCCGAACATAAGCGGAGGATCCTGTCTCATGTGCAGCGAAGAATAGCTACACTTCGTCCAAGCGTCGGTTGCTCGAGCAGCCATGCCCAACCAAACGCAAAAGCGAACCTAGACCAGGATCCGTCCAAGGTACACGCGAATTGGATTCATCGGCGCGCGGCCGCCCGCCTGAAGACAAGAAACGTTCGCTGGTGGAGAATTCCCAACCGCCCCGCAGCGGTTGAGACTGATAACCAGAACTAAGCGGCTCGGTAAAACAATCCGGCTGAGCGCATCGCAGCTATGCGGTCGACTTTAAGGACGGCAGTGAGCCAACGCCATCAACGCATAGCCGCTGACCAAATTGGGATCGCCCTCCATCCAACGCGTGGTCGGGTTGACCCAACTGCCGTCGGGTTGTTGCAATTCAGACAGCTTGACAATCAGCTCGCGTTTCCAATCGTGCTGAACGCCGCTATCATCGGCAAACTTAGCCTCACCCAGAGCGTCGAGCGCCTTGGCCATCGTTTGGTAGTAGTAGAACAAGCCCTGTTGTCCGACTCCCGGATTATCTGCCAATGAATAGTGTTTGCGCAGGAACGATACCGCCGCCTTAACTCGCGGGTCATCTTGGCTGAGGCCCGCATAGATCATACTTTTTAGACCGGCGTAGGTCATCGAACCATAGCTGCGGAGCCCGCCATTGGGTTCAGTCCCCGCCTTGCTCTCTCCCCCATCGGCGACGGTATAGTAGAAGCCGCCATCGCCAATTTTGGCCGCAAACGGTGAACTGTTGTCAGGCGACTCCAGGTTTTGGCAACGCGAGACAAAGATGAGCGCTTTCTGAATGGCCTCATCGTCCTCTGGATTCCCCACCGATTTCAACGCATCGATTAGGAAAGCCGTGTTGGACAAATCGGGACGCGAGTGCGATCCATAACCGGCACCGCCGTAGAACATATCGCTGGGATCCTTCCCCTCGCCCTCGTCCCACTGAATACCTTTGACGAAACGCTCCGCGCCGTCGACGATGGTTTGGTATTTGCCGTCCCCATTGGCCTGTGCAAATACCACCATCGCAATGCAGGTATCGTAGTTTCTATGGGGCGAATCGGTGCGGTAGATGCCCCCATCCGTCTGAACGTGCTTCTCCAAGTAGGCTAGACCTTTGGCTACCATCGGATCGTTTGTGCCCACCCCGGCTGCGAGCAAGCCCGATAGGACGACACCCGTTGGTCCAATGCCGCTGGCGGCTGAGAATGATCCGTCATCAGCTTGTCCACGCTGGCGCAAATACTCCACGCTTCGATCGATCAGTTGCTGATGTGTGGCAGCTAGGTTAGCTGATGTGTCCGTTGCTGGCGATTCTACGGCTCTGCTAGCCTGTTGAGCTTGAACTACACAGCCTGCATGGCCTGTGAAAAGGCACGCCACTGCGGCCACTAACCAAACAAGAATTGCGCGAATGACCATAGATTCCAACCTAGCGGGCAAGAGGACGTTTACTGTTCGAGAAATTTTTCGACACGCACACATATTATAAGAACCCCAAGCCGCAAGTGTGCGGGTAAATGAGGTAAACGATGATAGCAAATGAGTTTACGTCAGAGGAACAATAAAACAGTCTGCTACGAAATGGTAACTCAAATTCAACAATTGGCGTCGACTCGTTGAAATCGTTTAACGCCGAGCCGCAGCAGGCCGCAATGCACAATGCGAACTGATCAACAGGTGGTCTCATATGCCAACCCGCTTTCGCGGCCTGCGGAGGCGACGGCACCTGCGGCAGTCAAACCTCCTGGCTGACGCTGCGGATTATGAATAATTCGGGTTTAACGTCGAGCCGAAGTTCACTGTTAGATCACAGCAAGTTTTCGGCAAAGCGTTGCTTGAGGCAGGCCAGGGCGGTTTCGCCAACGCCGCTGGACACTACCACATTGACCCGCGACTCACTGGTGTTGATCAACTCCACGTTGATTCCCGCCTCAGCTAGCACCTCAAACATGCCGATGGCCACGTTGGTATGACTGCGCAAGCCGATGCCGCTGACCGACAACTTGGCGATTTCTGGGCTGCCTAGCACGCGTGAGACCGAGAACTTCTTCTTCAATTCGTCCATAGCTTGCATACACGCGGCATATTGCGGGCGCGGGATGGTGAAGCTGATCCCCGTTTCGCCCTGATAACCATCGTAGCTTTGCACGATCATGTCGACGAAAATGCCGTGAGCCGCCACGGCGTCGAACACATCAGCGGCTAAGCCGGGTGAGTTGGGGACGCCCAGTAGCGTGATCCGCGCTTGATCGTCGACCAGAGTAATTTCGCTCAGGACCAGTTGTTCCATGTCGACCATGCGCAGATCCTCCACCAATTTTTCGATGTTGGTCGCGTTGCTTTGGCGAACGGGTAGCTTGTCCCACACGACCGCGTCGGCCGGCTTGTGAAACAGCTTAAAGGACTGATGCACGGCCCGCAGTGCGCCCAGCGCTTCGCTGCGATTGACCAACACGGAGATCTTGATTTCGCTGGTGGTGATCATTTGAATGTTGATGCCCGAGGCGGCCAGGGCGCGGAACATCTGCTGGGCCACGCCTGTCTGCCGCGACATACCCAGGCCCACGACCGAAATTTTGGACACGTCGTCGTCTTTGGTGAAGCCGCTAGCGCCAACAGACCGAACCGCCAAATCAACGGCTTTGCAGGCTGACTTCAACTCCTCCTTGGGAACCGTAAAGGAAATGTCCGCCCGGTCGGCCTGGCCAATATTCTGCACGATCATATCGACGGTGATCTTGCGATCGGCGAGCTGTTTGAAAATCTCACAGCTCGATCCCGGCTTGTCGGGGACACCTTGAATGGTAATGCGGGCCTCGTTGCGGTTCATCGCCGCGCCGGACACGGCCGCAGTTGGCGATTCCGATTCAGCTACGATCAGCGTGCCTCGTATATCGCTGAAACTACTGCGAACGTGGATCGGCACACCATGCTTCTTAGCGAACTCGATGGATCGACTGTGCATTACGCCTGCGCCCAAGCTGGCCAGTTCTAGCATCTCATCGTAACTAATGAGGCTCATCTGCCGAGCTTCAGGCAATTGTCGCGGGTCGGTCGTGTAGACGCCATCGACGTCGGTGTGGATCTCGCAAGCGTCGGCGAGCAGCACGGCCGCCAATGCAACGGCCGTGGTGTCGCTACCGCCGCGCCCCAGCGTGGTAATGTTCAGATCCTGGTCGATCCCTTGAAAGCCAGCCGCGATGACAATGTTTCCTTCGTCCAGCAGTTTGCGGATGCGATCGGGGGAGATCGTACGAATGCGAGCTTTCGTAAACGCGCTGTCGGTTTGAATACCGATTTGCGCACCGGTCAGACTGACAGCTTTGTACCCCAGGGATTCAACAGCCATGGCCATCAGCGCCACGCTCACCTGCTCTCCCGTCGATAGCAGCATATCCATCTCCCGCGCCGGCGGGCTATCGTTGACCTGCGAGGCCAACTCGATCAGCAGGTCTGTGTTTTGGCCCATGGCGCTGACCACGACCACTACCTGGTTGCCCTCTTGTTGGGCGCGAATGGCCTTGCGGGCTGCTGCCAAGATCTTTTCTGGATCAGCGACGCTGGTTCCGCCAAACTTCTGAACGATGAGACGCATGTTTCATGGGGCTTTCTGTAAATATTCGCGCTGCTAACTGGGCGCACGCCTAGTCTGCAATCCAGCGGCGGACCAGCAATTACTGGTACGCTCGGGAATCAACCGGCCAATCTAACCATTCGGCCCAAAATGTTAGCGGATTCTACAGAAAATGGGAGTCGTTCCGTAGGGCCAGTTTCAGGAAAAAAACCTCAATTCGCAAAACAACGAATTGCTGCCGCACAGTAGCTGTTGCACCACCTGCCCACAGGCTGGTCGTGAAACTCTACCACGCACCTCGAATGAAGGCTTCCATCAATTCCCAGCCATCGGGGAATGAGCGCGGCGCTGCGGCGGCGGCTTTTTCGCTGTACGTGGCACCCGTCGCCGCAATGCCCGTTCCGCAGACCGCTAGCGGGACCATGCCGTGGCTGTGCTTTTTGGTGGAGCAAGGAGTGGCGTGGTCGGGCAAGACCAGCAGCCTGTATTCGGGAAAGGTCTTCAGTTTGTCGAGGACTGGGCCCACCACGTGTTGGTCAATCTGCTCCAGAGCCCGAATTTTCTCGTCGTGCCGCCCTTCATGAGAGGCTTCATCGGTCGACTCCACATGCACGCAGACGATGTCCACATGGTCCAGCGCATCCACGGCGGCCTGCCCCTTGCCTACGTAGTTGGTGTCCAAGTAACCGGTAGCCCCGTCGACTTCAATGCGTTCCCATCCGATGAGCGCTGCCAATCCACGCAATAGATCGACGGCAGTGATCATCGCACCACGCAAGCCAAACCGCGATTCAAACGAAGGTAGGACTGGACTGCGGCCTTGTCCCCACAGCCAAACGTTGGTGGCCGGTTTATGGCCGGCCGCCACGCGGGCGCGATTGACGGCGTGTTCAGCGAACAGCGGCACTGACAACTGCATGAATTCGGTCAGCACGTCGCTCCCAGGGCCACGCGGGTAATCGTCGCAGACCGTCATGTCGGTCAGATCGTGGGGTGCCCGCGTGCGAGTGTCACTGCTAAACAAAGGCTTTTCTTCATCGCTGCCGCGATAGATCAGCAAATTGCGGTAGCTGACGCCCGCTAAGAATTCAAAGCGCGAGTCGGCGATGTTATTGGCCAAGTCCTGCAACAGGCGACGCGCGTCTTCGCTGGAAATGTGATCCGCCGTGAAGTCGACCATGATCTGATCGATAATGGTCACTAAGTTACAACGCACGGCCCAGTCATTGGGGCCCAGCACGATCCCCTGGGCGGCCGCTTCGATCGGCGCACGGCCGGTGAAGTACTCGTTCGGGTTGTAGCCAAACAACGTCATATTGGCCACTTCGCTCCCAGCGGGCAAGTGTGCGGGCACATTGTCGGTTTGAGCCACCAGGCCCTCGGCAGCGACGCGATCCATGTTCGGAATCGCAGCTACTTCCAGCGGGGTCTTGCCAGCCAGGGCGTCGAGCGGAAAATCGGAGCATCCGTCCGGAATGATAATAGCGTATTTCATGGGTAGTTCTTCCAGTGATCTTCTAACGCGAGGCCTGCAAGCGCGGAGTCGGCAGTGGATGGGCGATTGTGGCGGGATTCCATTCTATTCCATAACGCGCATCCGCACGCTGTCACCACTGACGACTGACAAATCCATAATGCGTTCCACCGCGGTCCGCGCGGCACCCTCGGGAGCTTCGTGAGTCATGATGACTAACTGCACTGGCGCGCCGTTAGTTCGTGGGACCGGTTCGTGTTGGATGATCGACGCGATCGATAGCTTCTGCTCACCTAAAATAGCTGTCAGCTTGGCCATCACGCCGGGTTGGTCCGCTACTTGGAAACGCATGTAATAGCGCCCCGGCAAATCGTCATCGGGCCGAATGGAAACAGGCGACTCGCGATTGCTCCACAGCTCTAATGAGCGAAAGGTAATCGGAGCGCGACCGACGGCGATATCGATCATATCTCCCACGACCGCGGAGGCCGTTGGCATTTGGCCAGCACCCTGGCCATGGAAGAATAGATCCCCGACGGCGTCGCCCACCACGCGAATGGCGTTGTAGTTGGCGCGGACTTCTGCCAGCGGATTGCCGATGCGAATGAGCGTCGGCGCTACGCTCAGCTCCAAGCCCGCCGAGGCAAGTTGCGCGGCGGCGATTAGTTTAATGCGGTAGCCCAACTCTTTGGCAAAACGCAGATCGAGCGCATTGAGTGAATCGATCCCCACGCGCGGAATCTGATTCCAGCGGATGCGCGCACCGAAGGCTAAGTGGGCTAGGATGGCCAGCTTCTGAGCAGCGTCGGTCCCATCGACATCCATAGCTGGATCGGCCTCGGCAAAGCCCAACCGCTGCGCCTCCTTTAATGCCGCATCGTAGCTCCACCCCTGTTCTTCCATCTGCGACACGATGAAGTTGCTAGTCCCATTGAGAATGCCATGCAGCGAAAGAATCTGGTTGGCCGAGAAGCATTGGCTGACGTTGGTGATAATGGGTATCCCGCCAGCCACGGCAGCTTCGAAGGCAATGCAGCGGCCCAACGCACGCGCGCGATCGAACAATTCAGGACCATGTTCGGCCAGCAAGGCTTTGTTGGCGGTCACCACATCCTTGCCCGCTTCCAACAACTGCAGCATGATCGTCCGCGCCGGTTCGAGTCCACCGATCAACTGCGCAACGACTTTAATCTCCGGGTTCTGCAAAACTTCTTTGAGGTCCGTCGTCAGCACTCCGCTGGGGACGTTGCAGCCACGCGACTTTTTGCAATCGCGGACCACGGCCTTTTCCAACCACAGGGTCCGCCCTGCGTGACGAGCAGTCCGGTCGCCGTGGTCCAGCAGCAGTTTGGCCACACCAGCACCCACCGTGCCCAGGCCGACAATGGCGACTTTGGTTTTTTCCATCGTTGAATCCGCAAGTAAAGGGCTTGGCGACGAATGCCACGCGCGAGATTTGGGCACTCGGCCGAAATCCGAGCCGCATATCCTACTCGAAACCCCCTTGGGTTTGGCAGGTGGGGT
>CAKQNH010000221.1 GCA_934255105.1 uncultured Pirellulaceae bacterium | reverse complement strand
GACCCTCGCCCCCACCTGCTCGACCTGTCCGCCGAACAATTGAAACAGTGGCTGAGCCAACGTGGCTATCCTCCCTTTCGCAACGGGCAGATCTGGGCCTGGGTGCTACAGCGCCGCGCCGAATCGTTCGAGGCGATGAGCGATCTACCGAAGAAGCTCCGCGAAGAATTGCACAGCAGCTTTCGATTATGGACAGCCACTGTGGCCGCTCACCAGACGGCCGACGATGGAACGGAAAAGCTCCTATTCGAGCTGGCCGATGGCGGGCGGATCGAATGCGTGCTACTACGCGAAGAGGCGCGACGTTCGATCTGCGTCAGCAGCCAAGTTGGCTGTGCGATGGGTTGCGTATTCTGTGCCAGCGGTTTGGATGGCGTTGACCGCAATTTGTCGCGTGGTGAAATTTTAGAACAGATGCTGCGTTTGCAGCGGTTGCTACCGGACGACGAGCGGCTGAGCCACATTGTGATGATGGGTATGGGGGAGCCGCTGGCCAATCTGGATTCAGTCCTGGCTGCGCTTGAGGTCGCTCGCGATCCGCAGGGACTGGGGATCAGTCCGCGGCGAATTACCATCAGTACCGTGGGTTTGCCGGCAGCCATCGATCGTTTGGCCGAATACTCCACACCATTTCATCTGGCGATCAGTCTGCATGCGCCCAACGACGCATTGAGAAATCGTTTGGTACCCGTCAATGCCAAGATAGGTATCGACGACATTCTGAGCGCGGCCGATCGGTACTTTGCCGCCACCGGCCGTAGGTTGACCTTCGAATACGTGCTGTTGGCGGGGATCAACGACACGCAGCAATGCGCCCTGGAATTGGTCCGACTGCTGCGCGGCCGGGTGAGCATGCTCAACGTCATTCCCTACAACACGGTCGCTGGGCTACCCTATGAAACGCCCAGCTCCGAGGCCATTCACAACTTCCGCAATTTCCTGTTGGAGGGTGGTATCAATATCATGTTCCGCCAACGCAAGGGGGACGGAATCGACGCAGCCTGTGGCCAACTTCGCCGCACACGGGCCGAAATTGGGCAAAGCGCACGCCCCACAACGGCCTAGCGTTCGATTAGACTTGTGGGCTAGCGCGTTCGGCTCGCAAATGCGGATTCTAAATCGGCAAATGATACAAATACAACAACGAGATTTTTGACGCATGAGGATAGAGATGGCTATAGGCACAATGGGCAGCAAGCGCATGTGGTGCGCGATGTGGTTGATGATCGCAATGGCTGGCAATTCGCTGTCGGCAGCAGAATTGTGGCGCGTGGGGGTCAGCAAAGTCGACATCACACCTGACGAACCTGTGCGGCTGAGCGGCTATGCCAGCCGAGTTGAATCCAGCAGTGGAGTCGCCGATCCAATCGCTGCGCGCGCGATGGTGATCTCCCCAGCGTCCACAGAGGATGACAACCGATCGTTGGTCTTGGTATCGATCGACGCCATCGGAGTCAGCAGTGTCATGACCGTGGCCGTCGCGCACTGGCTGGAAGAACAGTACGCTATTCCACGCAGCCAATTGGCTATCAGCAGTTCCCACTCGCATTCCACGCCGCATCAAGATGGCTTGCTGAAGAACCTCTTTTTTGTTCCTTCAACCGACGAGCAGATTGCAGCCAGCAAGCGTTACACTGTCAAGCTCCAGCAAGCCATTGAGCAGGCTATCGCGGCAGCCATGGAAACGCGTGCACCAGCGCAACTTTCGATCGGCAATACAGAAGCTAAATTCGCCATCAATCGCCGCGCTTTGGCTCGGGGTATTCCCAGCGGAATCGGCCTGCAGTCCGACGGCCCGATGGATCACCGCGTGCGTTTGTTAATAGTTCGCAACACAGACGGAGGGCTGCTGGGTGCAACTTTCATGTACGCTTGCCACTGCACGACGCCCGGCGCCAATGAACAGGTCAGCGGCGATTGGGCGGGACTCTCAGCGAACCGCTTGGAACAGCTGCACCCCGATAGCGTGTGGCTGCCCGTCATCGGCTGTGGCGCGGATGCCAACCCTCACCCGCGCGGCACTTATGAAATGGCTCAGCAACACGCCGCCGAAATGGTCACCGCCATTGAAGAGCGTCTGACGAGCACGGAGCAGATGACCTCGTTGGCTGATGTCCCATTTCCCGTCGCGCATTTCGGCTATGCGGGTATAGCCCCCGAACTGCCGTCGGCCGAATTGATCGAACAGCGCAAGCAGAGTGAGAATCCGGTGGAGCGAGTTTGGGCCGAGCACATGCTGGCGACTTTGAAAGCCATGGGACGTCTGCCCGAGACCTACCCCATGCCGATCCACACTTGGCAGTTCGGCGATTTGCTGACTTGGGTTTTCCTGGGGGGCGAAGTCGTTGTGGACTATCAGTTCTTGATCGAGAAGGAGCTGACCAGTAAAGAAACTTGGGTAGCGGCTTACACCGATGACGTGTTCGCCTATGTGGCCAGCGAGCGCATGCGAGCCCAGGGGGGCTACGAAGTGGACACATCGATGTTGTACTATCTGCAGCCCGGTCGCTGGCAGAGCGGGACCCAGTCGTTAATCGTCCGCCGCGTACGCGAGATCTTGCAAGATAGCTTTAGCGAAGAGCAAGCCCTGAATGCACAACAGGCACTCGAAGCGGCTCATGCCTGGCCGGGCTACCAGGTCGAGTTGGTGGCTAGCGAACCGTTGGTCCGCGACCCTATCAATCTAGCGTTTGGCACCGACGGCCGCGTGTGGGTGGTTGAAATGGCAGACTATCCACAAGGTACTGAGGGGGGAGGCCGAGTCAAGTGGCTGCGCGATACCGACGGCGATGGAAAACTAGATGAAGAGCAGGTCTTCTTGGATGGGCTGTCGTATCCCACCAGCGTGATGCCATGGCGCGATGGGGCGCTGATTATTGCCGCTCCCGACATTCTCTTTGCGCACGACGAAGACGGCGATGGCCGAGCGGACCGTGTAGAGAAACTGCTGACGGGGGTCGCTGAAGCCAATCCACAACACCGCGCCAGCGGCTTTGAAATCGGACTCGACGGCTGGCTGCATTTTGCGGTCGGACACGGTACCAAAGAACTGTTCAGCCACCGCAACGAAAAAACCTACGCAGTGGCCGGACGCGATGCCGCCTGGAATCCGGATACGGGCGAACTGCGGACCACATCCGGTGAAACCCAATTTGTGCCAAGCCGCGATGCCTTTGGTCACTGGTTCGGCAATTCTAATAGCCTACCCATGTACCAGTTCGTCATCGACGATCGCTACTTGCGACACGCTTCGGTGGCCGGCGGCCCACGGCAGAATCTGCTCACACCCCCAGTCGCGCCACCCGTCTATCCGCGCAGCCGCACGGTCGATCGCTTCAATGACTTGTTTGCCTTCAACCGCTTCACCAGCGCTTGTAGCGCCATCGTTGTGCGCGTGCCCGGCATCTCGCACAGTGTGGATCAACTGACGGCATTGATTTGCGAACCGGTACACAATTTGGTAGCGCTCGCTGAACTGCAGTCCGCCGGCGCGGCGTTCACGGCTACGCACGAACCCGATGCGGACGGGTTTGATTTTTTCGCGTCGGTCGATCCCTGGTCGCGCCCCGTGCGCGTGATCAATGCGCCAGATGGCACCGTGTGGGTCGTCGATATGGTGCGGCGCGTGATCGAGCACCCTCAGTGGATTCCGACGGCCTGGCAGGAGCGACTCGACCTGCGCAGCGGGTCGAAACTAGGGCGCATCTTCCGAGTTTTCGACAACGACTACCAACCCCGGCCGCTGGAGCCCGTCGAGAGCGCTCCGCAGATACTCAGCGCGCTAGCTAGCGACAACGGTGCCCTGCGCGACTTGGGATTGCAGGCGTTGATTGAAGCCGAGCCCGATAGCGTCGCCTCACTGGAAGCCGAAGTGCGCCAGTTAGCACTCGGAGATAAGCAAGCTGCCGTTCGTGCTTCTGCGCTAGGCTGCCTATTGGCAAAGCAGTGGCTGACCGCCGACGATGTAATTCACACGCTGGCGGCCGACGACGCACGGCTGGTACGTCTGGGTTTGGAGCAGTCGGAGAATTTTGCCAACCAGCTAACGCCCGAGTTGCAAACAGCGCTCGGCGAGGTGGTTGCGCGCGATTTGGGACCGGCCATCGACTTGCAATGGATCCTCACTGCCACGCTGCTGGAGGATTTGCCGAGCGCGGCGGAGTTGGGCCAAATCGCTGCCCGTTCGAGCGACGATGCGTGGGTGCTCAAAGCCCTATCGCTGCTTAGACAGCCGAAACAGGCGTTGGCGGTTACAGGCCAGTTGCTAGACCGCTGGAGCACCGACAGTTCACTCTCCCCCGAGAGTTTTGTAGCCGTCGAACAATGCGTGTCCAAGCTGTGGAGCGTGTGCGATGTACAAGACCGCACCGCGCTGGCCATCAGCCGCCTGAAAGCCATGTTGGAGGATTCACAGAGCGGCTTTAACCAGAGCCAACTGCTATTGCTGTCGAGCCTAGCTCGCGACAATTCTCAGCACAAGAAGGCCGCTGCTGAAGATGCGTCCGCCACACAGAGTGAGCCAGCGCGGAGCGAAATGGTCGAGTTGCTAGGGCGCGTTACCGATCGCATCGTGGGGCTGATGCAAGCGGACAAACTGAGCGAGGCTGAACAGATGACGTTTGTCAATCTTCTCGGCAGTGGCTTGGCATCGAGCGAGGATGAATTGAAAATGGCCACCGCTTTCTTGCAAGCGGACAAATCGATGCCGGTGCGGCGTTCCACGATTGAAGCGCTCAGGCGTCTGAGCAGCGCTGCGGCGGGCCAAATGCTAATCGCCCAGTGGCCGAACCTGAATGCCGCCCTGCGCGCATCGGCCGGAGCGACTCTGCTAACCCGCCAGCAGTGGACTACGGCCCTAGTCGAAGCGCTCGAAGCCGGCAGCATCACAGCCAACCAACTCGATTTGGCCACGGTCCAACAGTTGAGCACTTATCGTGTCCCAGCGCTGCGCAATCGATGTCTTGAACTGTTCGGACAACCCACCGAGCGCACGCAGGTCGTCGCTGACTACATGGCACGCATGCCTGCGCCGGTTAAAACAGAGCAGGGAGAAAAGTTGTTTGCGGAGCATTGTGCGGCCTGTCATCAATCGGTCGCGGGAAAGCCACAGCTAGGTCCGCCGCTTGAAAACTTGGGACACTGGACACTAGACCAATGGGTCGCCGCCGTGCTGGACCCCAACGCGGCCCTTGAGCCCAAGTACCGTCAAACTTCGATTTTGACCGACGACGGACAAGTGGTTGCAGGCTTGGTCGTTGAGCGGAGCGAGCGAGAGTTAACGGTTGGGCTCAGCGACGGCAGCATCAAGAGCGTCCCGGTAGCAGAGATCGAGGACGAGAAAGACGCCGGTCTATCGTTGATGCCGGTCGGCTTTGAGCAGAAGCTCACCCCCGAGCAATTGTCGGAGCTGATCGGCTTTCTGCGCAGTCGTTAAGCATTGAGAAGAATTGCTGTCGTAGCCGAAGTTGCCCGGTGTTGGATAATCCGAGTCACGTCCAAAGTCTGGCGACTTCGGCTACACAGCGGTCCAAAGTCTGGCGACTTCGGCTACACAGTGGCTATGGCTGCTGGGTATAACTGGGCGCGGGCGTGTTGGGTATTTGTGGGTTTTGGTATACGGCATTGGTAGCTGACGTGGTGGGCGCGACTGCCGCCTGAGCCGTACGATAGATCTGATTGGCGGATTGATAGGCGGCCATGGCCGTCTGGGTCGTTGGGCTGCCACTGATCTTCTCCATCAGCTCGCGGGCTTCCTTCAAGTTCGGATCGACCTGCAGGGCAGATTGCAGATACTGCTGGGCACCCGCTAAGTCTTGATTGGCAAAATGCATATACGCGACGTTGTAGCTAGCCACAGCCGGTGGGAAGACTTGAGAAAGCTGCTGCACCGCTTCATCCGATCTGCCGCTGTTGACCAACATGCCTGCGAGGTTGTTGCGAAAGCGTTGGTTATTCGGCTCGGCCGCGATAGCCTGCTGCACCGCTGATTGCGCCTCTGCGGTGCGGCCTTGCTTTTGCAGCACTGTGGCTAATTCGTTGTACACGTCCGCTTGTGGTTTCGCCGTTAGCGCCTTGCCGAACATCTGTTCCGCTTCGGTGTATTCCTGTTGCCGCACATGCAATCGCGCCATGCTCAACATGGCCGCTTGATTGGCCGGCTCCATCGCCAATGCTTTTTGATAATTCTCGGCCGCCTTGGCGAATTTACCTTGGGTCTCATAGAGCTGGCCATTGGTGACCCATATTTCGGGTCCCAAATTGCTGGGCATGTTCGCTAAACTGGTCGGATCCGTGTTGTTGGGTGTGGTAGCAAAGGGAGCGATAACCATATCTTTGGCTTTGCCCATTGCGGTGGACATGGTGGTCCCCATCGATTTGACCTGCCCCGTCACGCCTTGCCCCGTGCTGCTCAGCTTGCCAGTCAGTCCATTGGTACCCGCGTTGGCACCTCGATCGCTTGACAGCCAACTGCCCGGACCACCGATACTGGCACAGCCGGCCGTCGGGCCAACCGTCACCACGCCTAGCAACGCGACTCGCCATGCCCGCTGCCAACCCGAATGCTTGTGTTGCTTAGTACAATCAACCATCAGTATTACTCCAGGAGAGGCGGGCGGCGGATCGAAGCCAAGCTGCAGCTTGGGTATCATCGTTATAATCGGACCGCGCAGGCATGCTGCTTGAACAATTGCGGCGATTCCTGATCAGCCTCGCCCTAGCCACGCAATAGCAACTTTGGCCGCACCAAACTAGGGCGATTTAAGCCGCCCTGCGCATATCTGTGTGAGTTGCCGGAGACATACCGCGCGACTCCAACTGGGCTTCGTACTCATGAATGCAGGCGATGGCCGACGTGGACTTGAGCAACTCACCGCAGGGACTGAAAAATTTAATTTCATCCTCTTCGATAAACCACACGACTTGATAACCCGAGCAGCGGAATTTCCGCCCGCAGAACAATCCGTCGCGAATTAGAATGGACTCCCCCACGGAGTCGGTTCCCGTCGCGCCCAGTTGGCTCAATTGTTGGGCAATTACCAGACGAATTCTCTCGACAGGTGTGGTAGCATTCATAGATCTGTGGCATTCTCGAGAGCAGTAGACGCGATATCATTACAGGACTTCAGCAAATGATCGACCGCATCGCCGGTCTGTCATCAGCACAGATATCTCAGCCAGCAACGCCAACCCAAACCGCCTGTCTTGCCAGCACCTGCATTGTGTATTGTGTTGTGAGCCGGTGGGATAAGCTTCTAGCTTGTCGAGTCAAGTGGGATAAGCTTCCAGCTTGTCGAGTCAGGTGGGATAAGCTTCTAGCTTGTCGAATCAGGTGGGATAAGCTTCTAGCTTGTCGAGAGCTAACAAGACAAGCT
>CAKQNH010000220.1 GCA_934255105.1 uncultured Pirellulaceae bacterium | reverse complement strand
CAATTGTTCCGCAATGCGTTCAAAGACTGGGCCATACGTGGCAATCCCTAAGTCTTGTACGCGAAAAGAGATGTTGGCATGCCGCTTTGCGGGCTGGTAAAACGCTCGCTTCAATTGGGGTGGTAGCAACTCCAGCAAGCTCATCCGTTCCTCGGGCGGTCCTTGCCCCGGCTGCACATCGATCAAATTGCGCATGGACAGCGGATGGCCTATCAGCGGTTCGCTGCGCAGTAGATCGTCGGCGGCGGTAACAACTTTCAAGATCTCCGGCGACATGTCTTCAATGCGGTCGCTCCAGCGGACTTCGATCGAAGAGAATTCGAGTCCGCCGAATGCGCGATCGACGTGCAACATGGCTTGCGTCGATTCCGCGTTCAGCGGTAGACCATCGGTCTCACGCTGATCGGGCTCAAGCGTCAGGCCCACAGCTAAGAAGGTAAGCGTGCTAACCACTCCTACAGTAGCCACCGCTGTACGGTATCTCAATACCCAAGCTATCAAACCACCGATGCGCTGTAGGTGGCGATCGATCAAACCATGTTCATGTCCCACGTGCAGTGCGTTGCCCAACCATGAAGAACTGGCGATGGGAATCACAGTCACCACGGCAATGAAGCTCAGGGCCACGCCAATCGTGCTGCACCAACCGAACTCTTGCACCCATTTGCTATCGGCCATCATCAAGGACCCGAAACCGACGGCGGTGGTTAGCGATGTCAAGAAACAAGCCATGCCTACTTGCTTCAATCCCTCTTCAGCGGCACTGTCGCGCGACATGCCTGCAGCGCGCAAACTGCGAATTTGCACCATCAGATGAACCCCGTCGGTGAGCCCCACCAGACTAACCAAGATGGGCAGGATAACGTCGACCAGCGGATTGTTGGTTTCAAAAAAGTTGATGATCCCCGTCGTCCAAAATACTCCCAGAGCAGGTGCCAAGGACACGATGATCACCGCCCGCAGGCCACGAAAGAGGATCAGCGTCATGATAAAGATTACGCCATAGCCGATCGTTTGATACTTCCATTGATTGTCTTCGTGCGCGGCGATGGCCGAGATCGTGGCTGGGACTCGTCCAGTCACGCGACACCGCAGCTTTACATCGGGGAAGTCGCGCGCGACATCTTCTGCCGCCGAGCGAATCTGGCTGGTGGCGGCCGCATCGGAGAACAAGTTGTAATTGTCAAAGGTGATCAGCATCAACGTCGTTTGTCCATCGTCGCTGAGCAGTTGCCCGGCCACCAGTGGGTGCCGCATGGCTTTCTCACGCGCGGCGGCAAACCGCCCCTCAGATGCAGTCGCTTTGGGCAGCAGCGGCTCTCGCAGCCCAAAAATATTGAGCATCGGAATGCGATCCATCCATAGCAGCCGCTCGACTTGCGGCAGTTCCTCAATCCGTGCAGCGACTTGCCGCAACGCTTGTGTGCCGCGCGATGTGAAAATATCAGGCGACTCGACGACTAACACCGCGTCCGAAGCCGAAAGGCTTATCGGCTGCACTCGCGCGGAGGAACTGGACGAAGTGTCCGACGGGGCAGGAACATTTGGCGTCTCCACCGGAGCATTGTGAAACCTGCTCGTGATGATCCGCGGGTCGATGTGTCCGATCACCGCAACACCCGAAATGATCAGCAGCAGACACCACATCAAACTGCGGTTGCGTACGCTCCAAGCGGCCAATCGAACTGATAGTGGGGGCATACTTAAATAATCGCTAGTGCGTTGTCAAAGTTATCGTTTAGGGTTGAAGAAAGTGCAGTGTGCTTCCATATCGTGTTTTATGAAGTAAGCACCCACGCATGAGTTTTTCCGCATAATTAGCCGTTTTGGCGTTAGCCACGGTTGATGGATAAAACTGAAAACTCATGCGCGGGTGCTTACTCAGAGTCGACAAGCTGGAAGCTTATCCCACGTTTCATCTGTGACAAGGCACTAAGTTCGTTGCAGCGGATAGAGACGCTCGGCGACCCGCCGCACATCGTCGGCAGTGATGACGTGGTCGTCGTCTAGATCCCACAAGTCGAAGTGTAATCTGCGCACAACGATGTCCACCTCGGATTTATGGATCTCACCATCTTGGTTGGCATCCAGGGCAGCGAAAACGCGCTCGACGTAAGCTGCGATATCAGCTTGACGTTTGTCCTCCGCAGATACAGACGCCTCAACTGACCGCTGTTCCAGCTCAGCCGCTAACCGTGTATCGGCCCCGGCTGAGGCAGTGCGAGTCCTGCGAACGCGCGGCGAGCTGTTGGTCGATTTCAGCGGTCGTGCAACTTCAAAAAAGGCCACGGCCATCTCCTCCCAAGTCTGATCACCCCAAGTTATGGTCTGCGTTGGATCAGGGTTGAAAGGATTGTTGGCCGAGTTGTCAAAAGTGGCTTTGAACTGCAGGCCGAAATCAAAGGCATCCAGCGGTATCGGCTTCTGGAGCAGGTAGGTGTGTTGCCAGTTGAAGTCATACTGCGGAACATACAGTAGGGTTTCATCTGAGCCCGAGGCACCGAAGAGCCGAAACGACTTTCCACGGAAGTGCATGTGCGGCGTGATGGCCAACAGTTCCGCTTGTTCGGGTAGCCAAGTTGTGCTGGCTTCGACAGGAAAGTTTTCTGCTCCTGCAGGGATCTCAAAATCTTGGTCGAGTGCCATCAGCGTAAACACCTCATGGCTCACTTGACTGACATCGCAGGTTACCAAGCCTACACGCGTAATATCCGCCTGCTGAACACCGTTGGGCGTGTAATGCATCTGGAACACAAACTTCGATCCAGCCGGAATTTTGCGAGCATAACCCGGCGGCATTGCATGCACCCGCTGCCCTGGGATGTAGGCAGATAGCCAACCGATGCCGGAGAATTCGGAGTCGTCGGGTGGACGCACGAAGACGATCGCATGATGTACTACCGATGCACGTCCCGGTATGACTTGGGCGGCCGTGACCCAAGTGTCTTCCTCCAAACCGGGATCTGCCACAAAATACTGGTATTCAACCACGCCATCCTTGGGAACGGTAAACGGCCGCGCCCGCATGGCCACTTCCAGATCTGGTGTGCGCGGTAGATTCCATCCCTCGGTAAATTCAAGCGGCGCTGGCAGGTCGGCGTCGTCGCCGCGCTGCAACCCGCCGTCAATCCAGTCTCGCAGTATCTGTTTGTCCTCCTCAGGCATAATGCGCGCGTTGGCGTAGTCGCCAAATTCCGGGTCGGCGTGCCAAGGTGGCATCCTATGCTGCTCGACTGTTTCCATCATCGTCTCCGCCCAACCGACCACCTGCTCATAACGATCCATGGCAAAGGGTCCGATCTCTCCTGGCCGGTGGCATTCAATGCAGTGCCGCTGCAAGACGCGCGCGACTTGGTTGGTGTAAGTGATGCCCTGCGCGTTATCAATGGGAGCATCTGTTTTAGGCACGCGGCCGATAATGCAGCCTAGCGCGGTGGTCGCTGGGATGGAAACAGGCTTGTCGGCCAACAATTCCTCGATAGCAGTGCGCAAATCCTCCCGACTGGCCTCAGCGCGTGCGATGCCGGGCGCCAGACGATCGTCGATGCGCCCGTGATAGCGCAGTTTTAGTTGCGAGTCCAGCAAGAAGACCTCTGGGGTGCGCTGAGCGCCGTAGCGATCGGCGATCTGATTCTGATCATCGTGAACCAATGGAAAGGTGGTCTGCAACTGGTCGGCATATTCGGCGATGTCCTCTGGCGTATCTTGGCGATTGCTCATGACACCGACGATGCGAACGCCCTGCGCGGCAAATTCTGTCTGCAAGGCATTGAGCTGCACTGTATAGACTCGCGCCATTGGGCATTCCGTTCCTAGAAAGCAGACCGCAGTCAGTTGCCTGTCGCTCGCAGTAGCGGCCTGTACCACGACTGCTTCGCCGCTGAGCGCAGGCAGAGTGAATGCCAGATTTTGGGCAAGGCAGATCGCAGCGGGCATAGCCAGCATCCCAGCGCTGCTGGTCAAGCTCAGTAGGATTGTCTGTCGAATAGTCCGCATTTGGTCTGGCCTCTGAAAAACTTCTGGTGGAGTGAGCCCCAATGCCTGAGCGATGGTAATACGTAGCCGAAGTCGGCAGGACTTTGGGCAGTCAATGCAACCTGGACGAAGGTCTTGGCGACTTCCGCTACGAAAAACGTTGGAATGCACTTGGGGAAATGCTTAACGACGTTGAATGGCATCGCACCCTGCAACGCCGCTCTAATACGCTAGTATAAGCGTCTGCGCATAAGTCGCTGCGCGTGACTGGCCGCTTTGCCGCTATTCAGGCAGAGTTGAAATGCCAGCTAACTTAATACGCTCGCTGCCCCCGACCGGCGCAAGCCCGACGGAGGGCAGATTGTGTGGCCACTGCAGTTAGCTTGTCAGTTGTGACTCCCGACCGGGACGAGCCCGACGGAAAGTTATTACTTCGGGTGCAGAAGAATCTATGAATAAGCGGGAGTAGACGAAGAGCCTTTCAGGAAGAGCAATGATCGGCGGAGCGATCAACGAATTTGCGCCAATGATCGGCGGAGCGATCAACGACTTTGGCAATTTCATGGGCTGCTGGGCAGGCTTCGACCGGCTAGGATTTCTGCGACGTGCATCGTCACCAGAGGCTGCTTGCGACGCCGGATAATCCCCTGCATGTGCATCAGGCAACTCGTGTCTGTAGCCGTCATCACCTCGGCACCGGCCTGCACGTGATCCGCCACGCGGTCTGCGCCCATCATGATTGAGACGCCTTCTTCTGAAACGGAAAACATACCACCAAAGCCGCAGCATTCATCCTCGCGCTGCAGTTCGACCAATTCAAGCTCGGGTACCAGCCCCAGCAGGTGGGCCACCTTGTCGACTCGCTCCACCATGAGTTCGGAGCAGCCACCTAATCGCAGCTCCCTCAGCCCATGACAGCTCTTGTGCAAGCCTACTCGGTGTGGGAACGGATGCGGCATCGACTCGACATGCATCACATCGACCAGAAATTCACACAGCTCCCAGATGCGTGTCTTCAGACGCTCGAATCTCGCATCTCGGTGGAAATACGCTTGATAGTGATTGCGGACCATCGACACGCAACTGCCCGACGGGCAGACGACATGGTCGTAATCCGCAAACAGATCGACGAACTGTTCCGCCAGAGGACGCGTATCGGGCAGACACCCCGTATTGGCCATCGGCTGCCCACAACAGGTCTGCTGCGTCGGGTAATCGAGTTCAATCTCGGGAAATCGTTGTAGCAATTCCACAGTAGCCATGCCTACCTGTGGGAAGAACTGGTCGATGTAACAAGGTATAAATAATCCCACACGCATCG
Organism: uncultured Pirellulaceae bacterium; assembly: GCA_934255105.1. Lineage (GTDB taxonomy): Bacteria > Planctomycetota > Planctomycetia > Pirellulales > Pirellulaceae > Aureliella. Next base: position 2,084 of record CAKQNH010000220.1, on the reverse strand, counting down.
TTGATAAACTCTCACAAACGGTTTGAATAATTTCGCTAACCTACGCCACAGTGGCGCGCTACAACGTAGCGCGGCTGCTCCAGTCCTCTGAGCCCGTTAGCGTGGCACCGCTGGCCGCATTGTCACAGTAGGCGGGCCATTGTAGCGTGAAAGTCGTCCCCGCCCCTACCTGGCTGACCAAGGTGATATCCCCGGCGTGTTCGCGCAGGATCTTGCGACTGACCGGCAGCCCTAAACCAGTCCCACGCGATCCCTTGGTTGATTCAAACGGAGAAAATACTCTCAGCATGTCCGCTTCGGCAATGCCCGCCCCATTGTCAGTTACCAGCACCCGCACGAAATTTTTCAACTGAGACAACTCCACCGACAGCACTACCCGCCCTGTCGTACCATCGGCGCGCTGGGTCTGACCGGCAGCATCGATCGCATTAGTGACCACGTTCAGCACGGAGCGGTGCATGGCTTCGCTATCGAAATCGACAAGCATAGGCTGCTCAGGCCGCTGCCAATGCAACTCTACGCCGCTCTCGCGTGCGCGGCTCAGCATCAATTCCACGACTTCGTCCAGCATCAAACGCAAGTCGCCGCGAATTAGGTCCGGTTCACGATCCTTGCTATAGGAAAGCATGTCCATTACCAAGTTGCCGATCCGCTCTTGGTTTCGTTGGACGATCGCCCAACCCTTGCTAATCACTTCAAAGTCCTGCTTTTTCAAACCGTCTTCGACCAAATAGCTTCCGCCACTTACACCCTGTAGAATATTCTTAACATGATGTGAAAGATTGGCGATGGTCTGTCCCATGGTAGCCAAGCGTTCCGCCTGCAGCATGGCGCGGTAGAACTGCGTGTCTTCTATTGCCAAGGCGGCCTGACCGGCGATCGCGAGCATGAGTTTCAAGTGTTGTTCTTCAAAGATGGTTCGCCCTTGGCGCTCCGCATATAGACCAGCGGACATAGTCGTATCGACATAGATCGCACCGACCAAGCCGTACCTGCCCAGCATCGGCACGCAAATAGCCTCATGCACTCCCAAACTGGCGATGCTTTCGACATTCTCCCAACGCGCATCGTCCTGGGCATTGCTCGTCAGTACCCCTTCTTTGGTCGACACCACGTGGTCCAGGATGGTTCGACTGATCGTCATCCGCCGCGCCGCTTGGCTGCTCTCCGGCAATCCCTTGCGATCGCGACTGTAGCTGGGCACCAACTGCCCGGTGACATCGTCGAGCATCAGAAAACAACCGCGGTCGCACTCGATCCACTGAAAGATCAGGTCGAGTACCTGATTGAGCAAATCGTCCAGATCGACCGTTCGACTGATGGCTTGGCCGACTTGAAAGATAATCTCCCAGTCGTGTGTCGTGAGAGAATTGCTGTCTTTGCCTGCCAATTGTGCGGCCGGCGTCGATGGTGTGGCTGACTGCTGCGGCGATTGGGGATGGACTACTGAACCGCTCCCCACTGAGTCTGCGGCTTGACTGGGCGTTTGACTGGGCGCTTGGCTACCGACGTCCGCAGAGTCCTCGGCAAGATGTGCGTCCAGACCCAGCAGCGACGCATGGGACACTCGCAGGCTCTCTAAACTAGAGCGAATGTGCGACAATTCATCGGGATGCTGATCACCGACGATCACGACCGATTCGGTACCGGCCTGAGGTTGAGTTTCTGGTCCACCGGTGTAGATCATCAGCGAGCGACCGACCTGCACACGGTCGCCACTCTGCAGCACTTTTTGATCGACCCGCCGGCTATTGACGTAGGTCCCATTGCTGCTGCCGTTGTCCGCAATGCGATGCCCGCCATCTGCCAAGCGAATCAACTTCGCGTGCGTGCGTGAGACCTCGGTATCATGTAAGCGGATTTGATTGATCGCTTCACGGCCAATCGTCGCCACTGCGCCGCGGATCGGGAAGTGATGTCCGTTATCCTTGCCACGAATCACATAGAACGATGCCATAAATTCCTTCACTCTGTCGACTCAGTCGACCCCGGCCTGCAGTTGAGACGAACCTCACGCTCACAATGCGCTGAGCTGTTGAAACGCTTGTTGCAGCGAGCCATACAAGGACTGATAAATGGGATAC
>CAKQNH010000219.1 GCA_934255105.1 uncultured Pirellulaceae bacterium | reverse complement strand
TCGCGAAATCGGCGATGAATACCCCGAAGGCACCAAAGCCGTTTGAACGGGCGCTGCAGCAGGCGAGACGTGTTGTAGCGGAGCTCGAGATGCTGGAGGAAGAATGAAATCTATGGCCATTGCACCGATGCCTCAAGAGTTCGCGCTGGCACATGCTGGCAGAGTTGCATTCTTCAACATGGGAAAGACGACCAGGAGCAAGCGGCAGAAATTGCTGGAAAACCTCGCCGAAGAGCACCATCCTGGCGCAGGGTCGCTGCCAATGATTGGCCAGTTGGCGGCTTTGTCGAGCATCAGCATGCACGACTACGCCAGACAGCACACGTTTGTTCCTGTGCTTCGGGTCGCAGAGTACGCAACTGCCCCGGCTATTCACGGATGCATGGAAAATTACCAAGTCGCTAAGCTGGTCGGGCCGAAGTTACACACCAAGAAGGTACACCTGTGTCGCCAGTGCGCGCTCGATGACGTCGCGCATTGGTCCTTCAGTTGGTTTCGCCGAACCCACAATCTCGCGGGCGTTGAAATCTGTCCTGTCCACGGTCAGCCTTTGCACCGGGTGACCGCGCCCGATCCCTTTTCTCATCTACCTCAACACTGGGTGGACAGCGGTGACATAGAGCAGGTCGCATGTGACCCAACCTCGGAATCGGAGCGATTGTTTCAAGCCCGCCTCCACGCGACTTACGAGATTTTCATGGAACGGGATCGTCCTTTCGAACTGCTCAGGGTCCGAAGAGTCTTGGCCAAGCGAGCCCGCGAACTGGGCCTACGAATATGCGATCCGGCGACCAAACCGCCCCTCAGCGACTATGTCTTGGAACGAACCCCCTTCGCGTGGGTTCAGCGACACTGGCCGACGCTTTGCGGTAAGGAAAAAGGCGAATCTTTCGCCGCTCTGGATCGACTTCCTACTTCGGCGATCACGCCTGGAACAGGCTTCGCTTATGCGCTTGCTCTCGCAACCGCCTTCGAAACAGCAGAAGCAGCCTCTCATTTGTTGGCAAGACCCGCTGAGCGTCATCGGAAAAATGTAGATCAGATCGAAAAGCCGAGATACTCACCAGAGTTCTGGCGGAACGACTATCTCAGCGTGCTAAAAAAAATGGGGGGGAATCTCTCAGCAACTGCACACCACCTCGGTCTAGATCGGCATTTCCTTACTCGAAAGACTAGAAACCTCGGCATACCGTCGTTCAAAGGCGCGGGCACGTCGCCTAGGTGGCGTGCCGTTCAGCGGTTCAGTGCTGGAGAAAGTTTGGCTGCAGCGTGCTCAGCGGAAGGTGTCGATGTTCGGCTCGTGGAGAGCCTGCTGCGCACGGCAAGCGCCTCGCTAGTTGAGCTGGCGCGATCCATAAAGGCCCCTATCCCTGATACCGCTGCTTATTCAAATCTGGCATCTCTGAGCTGATCACCAGATCGTGCCTTAGCGTCAACCTCTTCGTCCTGATCGTCGAACAAGCCTCCTTGCGTTGGAACGCGCACTTCCGGAAACAGGAGCCAGCGAACTCGGTCGAGCTGGGGCTCTGCCCGACGTCATGAAAGTCATGGGCCTGCAGCAGGAGCAGCTCGCACAAAGCCTCGGGGACGGTCATCGCGGGTGATCCACAGTTTTGCCGGCTCAGGCAAGACGATGATCCTTGGCTATCGGGCTGAGCACCTCGCGAAGGCGAATCCACCCGTGCCACCAGTCGACTGTTGATGACTGTGAGGAGACAGCGAGTTTGGGCGACGCTTGGGCGCGCAGGTTTTTCAGACTAACGCACTCAGCGCTGAGGCGAAGAGATGATGCCACGTGCTATTTTCATGGGTTGTTGGGTGTCCGATTGACCTATGTCCTCCATAAGGTCCCGTTCGAACGTCCTGCGAGACGCATTGCTCGCTCTCCCTCCTTCTGGCGCGAATGGTTTCGAGGGATTGCTTGCCACTGTGTTCGCGAAGTTGCTTGGTGTGCCTTTTCGCCTTGCCAAGTCCGGCTCGCAGTTCGGAGTAGACGGAAAGACATCAGACATCACCTTTCCTGTAGCGTTCGAAGCCAAGCGGTACAGTGACAATGTACCCTCCACAGAAGTGCTCAACAAGATTGGGGCGCTGGCCATTCATAATGACCCGGTCGAACTTTGGATCTTGGGGACTACTGGCGTTGTCTCAAGCCAAGTCGCCGATGACCTCAACGCGCTCGCGACGCGTCACGGTATCGCCACTCTTATTCTCGATTGGCACCCGGATGCGCCAAGACTGGCCGCAGTGCTCACAGCGGCCCGCGCTGAGGTAGCGGAATGCCTGAACCGCAACGTGCCTATTGAGGGACTGGCGGCCAAAGCAATTATCGAACTAGAACGCTTGGCAGCCCGAACTGATTTGGCGGACGTCGTCAGTTCGGTGCTGCGTCAACTGGATGCAGCGAGCGTGGCCACACCGATGGCGCATGCCGCCAATCGGCGTTGGCTGCTCGACACTCTATCGAATCGAATCAAAGCCAAGGGTCGGCTTGGCCAAGTCCTGACACCACTGGGTGCAACAGGAGGACAGGTGCTGAGCCGTGGCAACCTGGTCGACAAATTGCAGTCTGCCCTTCAATGCGGGCCAGAGGAGAGGCTGGTCGCTTTACTCGGCGATGAAGGTAATGGCAAATCGTGGCTTACCACCAAAGCATGCTTTGATCTGCCGACCGCTAAGTTACTGGTCGTCTTCTCCCCAGAAGAGTTCGGGGTGATTCCCGAAGGTGTCGACTGGGACGAGCTACTCGCTAAGAAGCTGCTCGTCCAGACTGAAGAGTCGGTCTCGCAGGGGCCCGTAGCCCGATGGCGCCGGCGGTTTGAGCGATGGCGTAACGCTGGCATCCCAAGCTCGCCTCGCTTGCTGATCCTTGTGGATGGATTGAATCAACGTCCCCTCACGAACTGGGGGCGTCATATCGACAGCCTCGTACTGCATGCCCACGAGATGGGGGCTCGCGTTATTGTCACAAGCCGATCGGAGTATTTCAGACGGGATGTAGAACCGAGATTACTTGTGTCGGTTGACTCAATCATCGTCCCGCGTTGGACACCGTCGGAGCGCGACCAACTACTCGCCGAAAAAGGAGTGGCAAACGACAGACTACAACCAGCCGTCGCGGACTCTCTTCTCAATCCGCGCCTGCTCGGGATCGCTCTCACCCTGTTAAATGCCAATACGCTGGAAAGCTTGGACGCGCTCACCGTGCCCTGGCTGCTTTTTGAGCACCTCCGGATGCTCGACCGAGAGAGGTCAGACGGTCACTCCGCAGCGGCGTTTGCCAGTATGTTGCAGGACCACGCCAAAGACATCCTCTCACGTGTGCGAGCACGAGTCAGCGATGATCTCACCTCATTCGATAACCTAGAACCAGCCGCAGAAGGACGATTTTTCCAATGGATAGAGGGCGAGCCAACTCGATACACGCTGTGCGAGCAAGGTCTAACGTATGCCCTTGGACTAGCTGTAATCGAAGAGCTACGCGCGGCAGTACGAAATGGCAGAGATGTGCAGGAGGCGTTGAACACTGTACTGGAGCCGATCGCAGCGCTGGACCGGACCGCTGATGCCGCCTTCGCAGCTCTCACCTTCGCGTGCTTGGATGAGCAGGTCTCTCAGCAGATTGCCGTTGCCCTTTTGGCAGGCTTCGCGCACTTGCAGAATCCCGATAGTGCGCTCGCCCCCTCTATGACTGGCCTAGCTGCGCGCAGAGTTCATGTCTTTTGCGAAACATGCGAGGCTTTGTGGATGGCGCCACAGCCTGCGCCGAATGCGGACTGGCTGGAAGCCTCGCTGCATGCCATCAAGCTGCGAACGGATGCTTGGAAGGACTTACAGCTCTTCCTCAACAAGTGGCTGTGCTACTGGTGGCCCGACATCCGCGTCGACTACAAGGGTCGAGGCGCCCACGGCTCTTCCCTTGAAGCTGCCGTAGCAGAGCGGAACCAACAACTCAACAGCCTGAATGAGGTCGAGCGCGGGTACCTGTCACAGTTGATAGAAAAAAAAGCGAGCCCGCATCGATTGATCGAGCTCGCACTGCAATTGTGCGCCGGCATGCCTCTGGAATCGCTCGCGGGCAGCTTGGCTTGTACAAGCTTTTCGATGGCGCTGACGCCTGTACCATTCTCACCCTACGACGATCTAAGAAGTCTCATTAGCTTCAACCGTTGCGATTGGTCAGCCACTCGTGACCAGTTGATGACTCACGTGGCGAGACTCACCTCGCCCGGCACGTCCGCATCTGGGCAATGGGCAGCCGTGACGCTGCTGCGCTCCACAGGGGCGTTCGCCGACTCTGCGGAAGCCCATGAGCTTGTTCTCGAGCTGACCAAGGACCACGCTCGCATCGCTACCTGGCGGCAAGTGGAAGCGTATTGCGCTACGGATCCCTGTGATCCGGAAAGTGAAAGGCCTGACAACATCGACGACACGGCAAGCACGTACGCGCAAACGGACGTCAGTATGCTCAGATTGCACATGGGCATGACGGAGCACGACTACTTCTTTGACTCAGCCCTACCCGGTCTAGCACGGTTTTTACCGAACTTGGCTGTCCGAAAGCATCGAGAGTTTCTTGCTGCGCTTCCTAACCGGCGAGGACTCCCTTTGCGCCAAGCGACTTGGACTGCTCTGGATGATGCAGCTCTAGTCGATGACAAGCTGGCCGCTCGCTTTCTGAGGCTGAGCACGACATTGGCCCATGACCATGCCGATGTTGACCAGGAATCCGTCGCACATGTACAGCAGGCGCTCTTGCTTGCCGCATTTCCGCGTTTGTCTCCAGAAGATCAGTTCGCGGGTATGGACGCGGTACCTGACCCTAACCACATTTGGGTGGAGTTGTTGAATCGGGCCAAAGATGGCGCTCTATCGCAGTTGATACATGTTGCTCGCAAGCGCGGCCCGTCCGATTTACGTGTCGCACTACCACTTGCGTTGGCTAGTCGTGTTGTCGATCAACCTCTCCCGGGACTCGCGACTATGCTGCCCAAGCTATTGGGGAGTCAGCACTCTTTCGTGCGATCCGCGGCCCTTCACCTGGCAACAGTCACCGGTGACCCTGAAGCCCTGCGTATCGTCGTGGAGTCGGGGTGGAAGTCAAGCATGGTTTCGCGGAACATGCGCGAGCGCATCACAGGGTCGATGGCACTTATCGAAGCGGTTAAGCGAGGCTTGGCTGATGTGCGTGAAATCTCTCTCCGGATCGCCCCCGAAACTCTTGGTGTCGCCTGCGCACGGCTCAATGACGCGTCTGTCGCAGAGCTCGCCTCGGTGCTGGACGCTTGTGTTCGGGCGGCCGCTGGCTTCAGCGCGCCTCATCCGCCTGTGGAAATGGTGCGAACAGTCACGCGAACCGAGGACGAAGCGAATTCCTGGATCAGCCTTAATCAAGTCCGGCGTCCACAAGAAACCATCGCAGACCATCTTGGCGATTTTTCCGACGATCAATCGAGATTTCATGCAAGGCGAAAGCAGCTTCACCACGCTTATGAGACCTTTGAGAGCCGGCTGACCCCGCAGACGGCGGCTGTTGTGCTGAATGCTTTTAATCTTGACGAGATTCGCGCCGTTTCCCGTGTGGCGCCTCAGGTCGTGCATAGCTGGGCCAGACTTCTGCGCGATGCTACGGCATCCGGAAGACGGTCTCTGCGCAATTTCGGTATCTACGTAGCCTGCGCACTAACATACAGTGAGAAGTCTCCAGAAGGATTCGAGCTTCTTGCCCGACTTCAGGAAGACTCATCCTTTGTGCAAGTGCGATACACGCTGGGCGGTCTGTCACTGGAATCCGTGGCAACGTGGTGGTGCGCCGATTGTGCGGAAGCCAACAGACTGCGGTTCTCTCGGCTGGACGCTTGCGGCAATGACCGGGAACTTGCTCTGGAAACTGCGGCTGCGATCTACGCCGGCAAGGCCGAGATCCTGAAGGTGTACGTGCGGCAGCGACTGGAATCGCTATTGCCGATCGACGTTGCTCGAGCGATTGCGGTGGTGGGCTTCTCAGACGACGCACGCTACGCGAATGAGCTAGCTGCGAGCTTTAAAGGCGATGAGGGCCTACTCGCCACTGCTGCTCGGTCATGTCGGTATGCAATGGAACGACATCAATGGAGCAAGCACTGGTTCAGAAAAATGCTGACCGCCGACAGCGAAGAGCAGTTCTGGACTGCGTCGGTTCTCTTTCTGAAGGTGGTGGACGCCCGATTTGATGCAGAGCATCGCGACGAACCGGCCGGGACGGAGGTGTTTAACACTTGGTGGTGGTCGGTGGAGCGGCGTCTTGGGAGGCGTTACGAAAGGTGGGCTAACAAGAGGGAGAAGACGCTGTTTGGCTCGAAGGTACCTGACTCCATCTACCTACCCTCTCGCGTCTCATCTCATCCCCCACCTACAGCTTGTGCCCTTCTAGAAGCGGGCATGCCGGCCACAGGGGATTGACGATCAGCGCATGTACGCGAGCGCGCGTGATCCCGACGCGCAGGACTTTGCGGCTTTTAGGATACGGCGCCTCGTCCCCTCGCCAAACAAAGGAGGACTGTACTCCGGCGGCCGTGCGCCGCGCTTCTCGGACAATGACAACTCCATCGAACTGCTTCCCCTTGGCCTTGTGAAAGTTCATCACCTGGAGCCCGGCAGGAGCCTCGACACCATCCAAAATTTGCTCTTGCGCGAGGGCTTGATCTAATGCTAACCGAGCGTTCGTGTATGCACCGTCGCGCAGCCATTCGTTGGCTAAGCCCGCCGAAATTCGATTTCCGCGTCGGAAAGCAACTAGGAAGTCAAGCTGGGAGGCCACACGTATCAATTCATTCTGGCCGGTGGCTCGAAGTGCGTGTTTGACGGCAAGCCAGTCGGTGGCTGGGTCTCCGGTGAAACCGTCGGCGTGAAGACCAAGAATTAGTCCCCGCAACGCTTTAACGATGTTGATGTTGAGGGTCTTGCCACCGCGAATCTTTCCCGCCTGCTCCAAAAGTTTGCTCACGGCGGCCTTAGCTTGTCCGGTCGCCCGCCGCGCAGCGGCGATCAGCTCCATGCTGGCTGCCACATCGAGCTCGAGCTGAGCAAGGTCTTTGGGCTCAAGCAGAAACGCCGCAAATCGTGCCGATAGTAGGGCCTCGGCCTCGTCGAACAGCAGCTTGTGGCGCACAGCCTTGCCTACATTCGGTTCGATTGCGTTGAGCGCGTTGGACATGCGTAGCGCACTTCTGTTGTTTGACACCAAGATTGCGAGCGTTTGGGGTCGGCTATCGGACTCCGCGCGGATCTTCGACAGCAACTGAGCTATGGCGCGTCGTAGCACATGGTTCCAGTTCGGCGTTGGGTTTTCTGGCCGATAGGAAAAGGAAGAAATCCCTTTATAGGGCGCACCGCGTGCCTGCCCG
>CAKQNH010000218.1 GCA_934255105.1 uncultured Pirellulaceae bacterium | reverse complement strand
GTCTAGCGGCTTCGGCTACGACAGTAATCCTTCTCACAATATACTGGTGATCATGGTTGAATCAAACTCACTCGTGCGTAGCTTATAGTCGTCGGGCTACCGTCGCGCGGGCCGAGCATCTCTAGCGTCCACGATTCAGGCGAACCGGCGCGCACCGTGGTAGTGAAGAAACTATTAAACGGCTTCTGCAAAGGAATCCGAGTCGGCGGGCCGACCGTTCCATCCTGCATCATTTCGACAATCCGGTTCTCGTGTACACGACTCCCCCCTTCGTCTGTGCCGGATGCTAGATGCACCACAAACAGTCGGTGGTCGGGGGTTACATGGAATCGGCCCGCGGATCCGTTAATCCCCGGCTTCCCCTCCTCCGTCTTCAGGATCGAAGTGCGCTGCGTCACCTTACCTTGGCGGATGACGGCGTAGTTCAACGCCTCACTTTGTTTTGCATCTGGAAAGAACTTTGCGCGTAAACGTGTATCGATGGCCCGTTCGGTCCACAGTAAATGCACGTCGCCGCTGGGTGCCAACCAAAGATCGCATGGGCGCATCCAGCCGGCAGTCGCCTCGCGGCTAGCAACCTCGACCCATTCTGCGAATGGCTCCTTAGTAACGTCGGAAGTCCAGGTGTAGAAGAGTCGTCGGAAATCGTAGTCCCATTTTTGGCCGGTCAATTCGAACTTGAACTTGCGAAAGGCCGAGTTGGGTTCGTTAATATCGCTCACACCGAAGAAGTGAACCGCGCCGTCGCGAACTGCGACGCTGGGATAGCAGACTCGGATTGGCTGCGGTTCTTCGTATTCGGCACCCCACGGCCACTTTAGTTGCCCCTGCGCACTCCACTTGCCGTGGCGGTCACGAAATGACCACTCGGCATGCGTGTAGCCGATATTTTGCAGCAGCATTAACTCTCCCGCGTTTCCGTCGGCCGCGAAACTGCGGTAGGAGTGCTCTGAAAATTTGGGCGTACCCTGCCAAACTGGCGCAAGCCGCGTGGGGGCTGCGGTGGGGTCATTCGCGTCGAACTCGAGCACCTCCGGTTGAGCTGGACCCGAGTAGGCTGTTGGATCCAATGTCGGATTGGCTGACAGGAAGACTCGGCCGTCGGAGAAGGCCGCCAGCGGAGATGGCTCACGCGTTCGACCCGTCTTATCGACAGCAATTTGACGCCATCCCTCTGCGTCTCTAGTAAACAGCATCCAGCGGCAGTTGTTGAGCGGCTTGGCATCGGCCACTGTCTCCAATCCAGAGACAAATACGCGATCCCCGCTGCGCACGATGCTCGTTGAACCAAAACACCACATCGGTCCTGCACCGTTGTCGGCATTCGTATAGCTGTAAACGTCTTCCTCCAGCTCCACCTTTACCGTCGGTCCTGCGGCATAGGTGTATATCGGTAGGGCGGTGAGGCACCACAAAATGGTGGCGAGCATAAATCTCTTCATCTGAATTCCTCCGGAAGGTTGATTTGGGGCTGTTGGGCTCAATGATCGTTGTCTAGTAAACTTTGGCGGTCTTGACGAGCACACGCACTTGGTCGCTCGAGGCGTTCTCGAAGTCGAGCACTATGCGGTTTGTACCGGGGACAAGACTGGGGAACGCCCCCACCAGTTCGCCAGATGCTACTTCCACACCGGCTGCATTGACAACTTTCCAGTGCCGTTGATCGCGACAGACCAATCGCTGCCCCTCCCCCAACCGCACCGGGAATTGTATCGCCGTGTGGCCAATCGTGAGCGTTGGGGCATCGAGAAAGGCTGCGTCGTCCGTTGCTGTTGCTGTTGCTCCTGTTGTTGCTGTTGCTGCTGCGCCATCTGCCGAGTCTTCCCCCAGTTTTTCCACGGCAACTTCGATCTCTAGCAGCGGACCGCGATGCTTCGCGTGCTCACTAAATATGTCGCGCCGGGCAGCGATGCTCCAAGCGTTGTCGATCGCGTCTAGTCGAGTCACCACGTGAGGAATGTCATATTCCCGCTTCAGATGTTGCCAGTTGATCTCGGATGAGTCACGCGGTCCACCGAACGGCGCGCCCAACGCGATGACGGTAACTTCGGCGCGCGCATTGGAGTCCGGCGATGCAGTACAGTTGAAGCCCAGCGAATTAGAACCGTGGGCTAGGATGGGAAACGAGTCCGTCTGCGGTCTGAATCGCTGCAACAATTCCCCTCGCTCGTCGTATAACACACAATCGTCGAAGCTCTCCATTTCAATGTACTGGCCGGATTGCATCCTGACTGGGAAAGTGATGCTATGTGAACCGATGTGCAAGCTCGGATTGCTGAGCTCCACCTTGCGGCTCGCAAGCGCATGAATCGGGCTGAGCAGTATGTCGACATGTCCCTTGGCAGGGATCTCATTTATAAACACGTTCACTTCGCTAACGTGCGCTCGGTCGAGGTTGTTGCGGTAGACTGCATGGCTACCACCCCCAACAGCATAGGGCCACACGTAGTCGCTGCTCCGCTCGGCATCGCGTTCGCGAAACAGCAACTCCACATAACGCCAGCCAACAAAGTCGAGGTCGACGTAGTGATCTGACAGACCTCCGAGGTGCTCTCGCGGTGTTCGAACCTGAATATTCAGCAGCGCACCGCTGCCGTCTCCCTTAACCCACAAACCCATCGCGTCCCCTGGCAAGATACTGAAGTAGGGATGCTCATAAGTCGTACCGATTTGGGACCACGCACCGCGAGCGGTATCGCCGGAGTTCGTCGCGCGGAACCTGAGGCTGCGACCCGCAGCGCGAACGTCGCTGGTCTCCAATTCCAACTGACTTTTAACACCAGTCGCATCGCGACGATTGTTCAGTTTTTCCAGATCAGCGAAGTCGGCTAGTACCGTGGCTTGGTCATTGTCGTAGGCAGCCACACTGTACAACGCTTCCAGACGCATGCGCAGTGGCTGGGGCTGATACGGATTTTCAGTCGTCCATTGACTTCGCCGCATCGTCTCAGCCTGCGCTGTCGCGATCTCGGATGGCGCTTCCAAGTTGCCCCGGCTGATTCGATGCTTTGAGAAATGGGCTGGCGTGAACTTCCAAGCACCGTTGTCATCGAGTCGTAAACGGAATTCGCTCCCTGGTTCGCGCAGCCGCTGCAGCGTCGACTCATCAAAATAGCGCGCCAACCGGATGCGTTCGTACCAACCCAAGATGGTTAGCAGCTCTTCCATGCGAGCGTTCGCGGGTTTGCCGGTGGCATGTACACCTTGGATCGACATCGGCCCATCAATCGACAGGTTCTTGGCGGCGAAATACTCCATTTCGTCAGGAAAGTGTCCGCGGGCAAACTCGGACGGGCCGCGCGGTGCCCACCATCCCAATTGCGGCACCAACAGATCGCTCAGTCGAAACCGTGAGGCGAGACGAATGTGAGCGTCGTGAAATTGTTTCATGCCCCATACCGGATGGTCCCAGGCACCCAAGCGGGAATGGAACCACCAACTGTTGTGTCCCCACTCGCTGGCTTCGGTTACTCCGCCGTTGAGCCGTTTAAATATGGCCCACCGCATGGCGTCGATTCCATACCGGCTGCCCATCCCTTCGGAACCATCAAAATAGATCATCTGCATCCCACAGGCGTTGTAGACTTGGGCGATTTGATCAGCCAGATCACTCGCTAGTGGACTGTCTGGCTCTGGGTAAAATGCCAGGTATCGCTGTTGCAAATAGTCCACCGCCGTGTCTTGCGTATGTTCTGCAGCTTGCGTCCCAAACGCTCCCCGTTCGCAGTCCAAGAAGGCGTAGGGGGCGGTGGCAGAGATGCGCGAATAGCGGACCAGTTCACTGCCCAGCCGCAGCGCGTTCCCGCTACCGGAATAACTCCAAATCAGATCGTGCCCAGCCCCCGGCGGCTCGTTGATCAACAGCGTCGTATCGGTGGCCGAGATAGGCTTGGCCAGCGTGTAGTGTTTCGCTGCGATCAAGTCCGCCGACGCAGCGGGCGTGACCCAAGGATCATTCGAGCTGATACAGGCCGTCAGTGTGTGGAAGCCGGGAGTTAGTCCAGCGGCACGAATCCGCTCAGCCGTCGCCTGCATGTCGCTCAGCCCATTGGGGAAATAGCTCTTGCGCGGTTGGTAATGACCGAGCGACTGCCACCAGCCGTGCAAGTGTATGTTTGTAAAACCGCCTCGACGCGCCAGGTCGATCCAGGCATCGGTATCCTTGGCCGCCAGGTCGGCAAACAGATAGGAGCCACGCACCGACTCAGCATCCATCGCCCAAGGTCCGCCGAAATCCGACTGAGGCACCGATTCGTTCTTGGCCATGGCGCGCAACATCGGAATCAACTCTCCCCGTGGCCCGGCGGCCAAGCCGGCGGAGTGTCCGGTCAGCCCATGCTCGGCGGAGGTCGTCGCCTGCATTCGCACGGGCTGACCACCGAGTGAGACTCCAACTTCAATCGCTAGGCTGCGCAAACAAACACCGGAGTCATCGTCCGACGCGAGACCAGCCATCGAACCAATGTACTGCTGCGGCTGTGGTGCAAGTTGCAGAAATGTCAACCGCTGCACATCGGCGACATCCACGGCGACCGGAGTCACCACGAAATAGTCGTCGTTGGCATCAACACGGAGCGATACACTTCCACCTGCTTGCGGAAATTCAGCTACTAACAGCCCATCGGAAATGTGCATGCGGCGCGCATGCAATGTTTGGCCTGATGCTTGCTGAATGCTAATCATCGGGAGTGACTGCGCGATCAATTCACGGCCGCTACCATTTTCCGTGAGCGAAAGAATACTGGCGTCGTCACCGATGCGGATGGTTGCATTTCGAGTTTTTAGACTGAGCAATTCTTTTGCATTGCTGCTGGCGGGGCCCAGGTCGGTGTAGTGCTCCGTTGCGCGATGCACCGGATTGGCGATCGTCTGGATTTCGGCGGCATCCAAGGCGCGCTTATAAATCCGCACCTCATCGATTAACCCCTGGTGGCTAACCGAACCACTCCAGCGTCCTACCTGCATTTCACCTTGTTGACCGACGGGATAGTCCCATTTGGCCGAGCCGACTTTTTCGCCGTTCACATACGTCGTCAATTCGGGGCGTTTGAAAACGGCCGCCAAGTGAACCCACCGTTTCATCGGCAACTTCGATAATAGCGGTGCCGACGTTTCTGTCCACTGCTCGCTGGCGACCCCATGACGTTGGCCCGGACGTCCCATGCGAAAGGAGCAGGATTGCTCGCTGACGAAGAACAGAAATCCACCGGGGCTCCAAGTGCCGCCGCTGAGAATATTCGGATACTGCCCAGTCCCTTCCCAATAGACCCACGCCGCGACGCTCATCTGGTCGCTGCCGTCAAGCTGCGGAACGGATGGCAAGCTAACAAAGCTATCGCTACCGTTAAACCGCAGCGCTTTACCAAACTCACCCGTGACCCAGGACACATTGTGCAACTCGGCCTCAGCGACTGGGTCGGCCGCATTTGCAGAGAACAGCCCTTCGCCTTCGTCAAACCGCCACCAGCCAAGCAATCCGTCGTTGGGGACTGCGTTGGGTTCGCTGGCCTCAAAGGCCATCGGGGTGACAAGCAAAATTGTAAGCAGCGCAAGCAGAGCGCGCAGATGGTTGGCTCGATACATGGTGGGATACCTCAGGCGGGAGCATTCGAGTCTATAGCCCAAAACGCATTGCGATACGGAGTAAAGCAAGCTTGGCTGGGCTAGGTACGAGTGTGCTCTGTAGTGTAGCACAAAGCTGCTATGCTAGTTCATTCTAGCGTGACCGCTGACGCGATAGTCATTGATCGCTCCGCCGATCATTGCACTTTCGTCGTTGATCGCGCCGCCGATCAGATGCTGGGCGTCCCGAGTATACGTTGACGATGCCGATGGGGCATTCACGACGAGCAATGATCGGCGGAGCGATCAACGACTATCGCATCTGATCGGCGGAGCGATCAACGACTATGGCCACAAACAGGGACTTCGGTATGACTATTCAGGCACATTTCCAAAGTGCGTTGTTGCTGGTTGCGAGTCTAGTTGCCGTTCCAACAATATCGATGGCTCAGCCACTCCGTTACGATATCGCGGATGGCGCGAAAGCCAGCTACCAGTACAACATAGAAGTCGACCGCGACGACTATGTCACACAGCTAAAGGGAACTGTCCACTACTCCGCAACTCGAACCGAGGACGGTTCGGTCCGACTCGAATATTCTGGTGGCCTGGCCGAGACGGTGAAACCGAACCCGGAGTCCTCGCGAAGCGGTTTCCCGCGAGTGCCGATCCCCATCGGGCCTTCGCGTCTAGCGATACGTGGGCTGACATCGAATCGCAATGTAGTCGAGCTGGCTGCAAATGGCGAAGTTAAGTCTCGGAGCGGCGATTCGCAGTTGCCGTTTCTGCTTGGCAATCTTTCGCTTTTCCCGTTCGAACGACTTTCAGACGAAGAAGATAGCAAGGAATGGAAATCGTCCAGCCAGACTTCCATTCGACGAATCAACAGCATCTTTCCCAACTTTGTGCCGATGCCATTTGGTTTGCCAGGCCGAGAGGCGGATGAGATACGAGACGCGAATGAAAGAATTCAGTATCGAGTACTGAAAACTGACGACGATGTCCTGCTCGTGGAGAAAACCTATAGATTGCAGACCAGCAAGAGCAATCGAGTGTCGTATCGAATGACGGGCAAGGGGGAGTGGTCTTTTGACAGGTTAGACCATTTTCCAAAGTCAAGCGAAATGCAATACGAGCTGACGATTTCCGAGGGTAATACGACCACCAAGATTCCAATCAAGCTGCAATTTCATAAGCTAACCGTCGAGCAGGTCGAAACCAATGCACGACTGGCAAAGGAGCACGCGGAACAAACCAAACGCTTGGCTGAAAGTCCATTTTCTGAAGAAGAGATCGCTTCGATTCTGGCTGATTTGAATTCTACAGAAGTCGGCAAGAAACACATGGCTCTTCACAAGCTGATCCAGCGCAAGCCTCCCACGATTCCTCCCCAGCTCCTGGAGAGCGTGCGCAAAATTGTCAAGTCCGGCGACGGCTTGCAGATCGCCGCCGACATGGTGCTGCGGAACTGGGATCCGGTATATAAGCTTACCAAGGCCTACGACGGGCCAGGTTTTATCGCGTCTAGCAACCGCAAGGTCAAAAGCATCGAGGAACTGCATCCACAGATGATTGTTCAAGTGAGCCATGGCAACGTCTGGTATGCGGCAGAAATCGAACGCGTTTCAGGCGACAACCAGGTAGAGATCCGCTATCGAGGTTGGAACGGGCGCAAGGAGTCGGTACCACTGGATCGCATCCAGCTCGCGCACGAAGAGATCGAGCAAGTTCGAGCTGAATAGCTCTCCCTCGCTTAGGCTCGACCTCTCCCAGAGGGAGAGGATCCAGTGCGAACAGAGTTGGTGTTAGAAAATCGATAGGGAAAAGGCTGGTAAA
>CAKQNH010000217.1 GCA_934255105.1 uncultured Pirellulaceae bacterium | reverse complement strand
GTCATCTATTCGATTCAGTTGCTTTATATTAGCTTCTTAAACCCTACCGTGTCACTCCCTAATAGTCATTTCTACCAACAGATGTGCAATAAAAGACCGGTTATGGGGCTAGCCGCAGTCGTAGCGTCGGCCAATCCGCTTTAAATAGTCTTTAGTAGAGATCGGTATGGATAGTAGCCACGATGCGTGGATTGAGGCAACTTGTCATTGGCTGAGCCAAGCGGTAGATGCCCCCAACCAAGTTGGAGTCGCTGAAAAGGTCGAGGCTGGTTTGATCGCGGCTGGGCCACTGGAAGTTGAGCGGTTGCTCGCGACGCTGGTGACGCGGTTTGGCGATCTGTCAAATCACCCGCCTCGGTTGCGGATGCTCATGCAAGCCCTAGCAGCGCGCTTGCTGCAACTTCTGTCCGAGGCAACTGGACACGCCGCAGGCGAACACGCTGCAGGCGCTGATAGCGCCGATCTGCAGGCCCTGCGCGATCAACCTCTGGTCAATCCGGCCACGCTGACGGACCTCTATCAACGCCTCAGTGAGGTCGATGCCGTGGCGGCCGCACATGCCCTGCAGATGCTCGCGGCTCAACCCGATGAAGAGTCGATCGATCTACTGGCCGACCTGCTATCGCACAGCCCGCCGGAAGATTGGCAGCAGGTTGGGCTGGCGCTCAGTCCACTGTGGCGCGCCGATTCCGAGACGCTGGCATTGTTTTACGAACGCCTGGACACTCGCAGTTTGCATCCCTCCACGCTGGCGATCTTGATCGATCTGGCCGGCTATTCGCTGCGCAAGGGAAAGCTGGCAGAACACCCTTGGCAGATGCGGCAAGCCGAACTGGCCAGCTTGCTCGGCAACGTCTGTCAGCGTTTGCAGATGCTCGAGCGCGAACCCGCCAAGTTCGGCCATGATGTAGCACAGGTTCAACGCGTGCTCAACGATAGCGTATCGTTGACCATCTCGCTGTGCGACGCGCTGAGCTTGATTGGTGACCCGCAGGGAGCGTCTGCTGTATTGTTGCAAGCCATGCAGCTATCCCACCGCCGCATTCAAACAGAAGCCGCCGCAGCGCTCGTTCGCTTGGGGGTCGCCGCGGGGCAAGAGCGGTTGCTCGCGCTGGCTAGCGATCCCGCCGCGCGCTTGCGCGCGGTCAGCTATGCCGAAGAATTGGGCTGTGCCGATCTGATCGATGCGACCCTGCGCGATCCGCCGGCTCTGGCCGAAGCCGAATTGGCAAGCTGGTTGACTAGCCCAGAGCAATTCGGTATTCCACCGCAGCGCATCGAGTTGGTCGATTCGCGCACGCTCTACTGGCCCGGCTATGAAGAACCGCAGGCGTGTTTCCTGTTTCGCTATGAATACGACCTGCCATCTGGGCAGGTTAGCAACCTGGGAATTGCGGGACCCGCCACACACGCTTTTACATTCGATCTGACGCGTCTGCCCGTGGACGATGCGTATGCCATATTCGCGGGGTGGCAAGTAGAGCATGAAGACATTTTCGAAATTCCGATGACGCAGCTCAACGTAGCCCAGCGCAGCGAAGCCGACCGCTTGATCGATTGTCTGCGCGATCAACAACTGCATGTCACCCAGCCGATAGCACTGACATTCTTCTTGGGGGAGGTATCCTTGGTCGCTGAAGTTGAACCCATCGAGAGCGACGGCGAGCGCGAGTCTGGCTATGCGCTGACCGATGGCATTGAGACACTCCATTTTCGCAGCCAGCGAGGTCCCACGGCACTCACGCCAGCCATGGTCGTAGCGCTCTACCGGGGGCGCAAGCTACTGCGCACGTTCAATCCCTAGTTGGACTCGCCGATCTGCTCGAGAAGTTGTACCATGCGCTGTGTAGAAGGCCCAGATTTGTTCGCATGAGGAGCCCGTATTGGCCAGTATTCGAATCGGTACACGAGGTAGCAAGTTAGCCCGCTGGCAGGCGGACTGGGTTGCCGGTGAGTTGACGCAGCGTGGTCACAGCGTCGAACTAGTGATTATCGCCACAGAGGGAGACATTTCCACGGCCTCGCTGCGCGACGTTGGCGGCCAGGGCGTGTTCAGCAAAGAGATCCAGCGAGCTCTGTTGGCTGATCAGGCTGACCTGGCAGTGCACAGTTTGAAAGATCTGCCGACAATTCCCATCGAGGGGCTGACCCTGGCGGCCGTCCCACCGCGCGAGTCGACGGACGATTGTTTGCTCAGTCGATCGGGCGAAAACTTCGAACAATTGCCCGCCGGAGCGACCATCGGTACCGGCAGCGCCCGCCGCGGTGCGCAATTGCTGGCTTGGCGACCTGACATCGTCATCGCTGATATCCGTGGTAACGTCGATTCACGCATCCGCAAAATGCATGCGGGGGACTACGATGCGATCATTCTGGCTGCGGCTGGTCTGTCGCGTTTAGAGCTGACCGCACAAATCACTCAAACCCTGCCGCAAAACAGGATTCTGCCCGCCATCGGGCAGGGAGCACTGGGACTAGAGTGCCGGACGCCGGACGAGGCCACGCGGGCTGCTGTAGAGCAGCTCAACTGTGCCGATAGCTTCGCGGCAGTTACCGCCGAACGCTCGCTGCTGCTCCACTTGCTGGCCGGTTGTTTGGCACCCGTGGCTGCTGTTGGAAAAATCAACGGCACTGGCCAGCTCGAATTATCCGCCGGTGTGTTCTCCATCGATGGTCGGCAAGCGGTCACTGGACAGCGCCGTGGCTCGCCGACCAGTGCTGTAGAGTTGGGAGCGGAGCTGGCCGATGAATTGAAGCGGCAGGGCGCAGCGGAGCTCATCGCGGCCGCGCGGCGATGACAGATTCTTCTTTACTGAGCTCGCGGCGACGACGGTTATACTTCACACGATGCTAAGCCTCAGAATGTTCAACTAAGGTCTACTATGCTGCAGGAACCCGGCGTTAGCCCATACGATTTACAGTTCAATTGCTTTGGCTTTCCGGTGCGCATCGCCTGGGGGTTCTGGATTGTTGCCGCCGTGCTGGGATGGGGCTGGAGCGGTATGCTTGACGACTATGCACAGATGGCAGATATCGACAGTCCCGGTGCCCCGATGTTGCTGTTGGTGTGGATTGCCGCAGTGTGGTTGTCGATTTTGGTACATGAGCTCG
This sequence comes from uncultured Pirellulaceae bacterium, assembly GCA_934255105.1. GTDB lineage: Bacteria > Planctomycetota > Planctomycetia > Pirellulales > Pirellulaceae > Aureliella. The sequence goes on along the minus strand of CAKQNH010000217.1, from coordinate 4,299 downwards.
GGCACGCCTTTGCGATGCGCTTCTACGGCATCCCCAGCCGCATCGTGCTGTATCACTTCGGCGGCTTGGCGATATCCGATTCGATGGGCGCGTGGGATGGCGCGCGTCGCAGACAAGTTGGACCGCGCGAACAGATCGTGATCTCGCTGGCGGGCCCCGGCCTGCAACTGACACTGGCGCTAGTGGTCTGGTTGATCGGCTTACAAGCCGGCGTGCCGATGGATTTGGATGGCTGGCTGAGTCGTCTGACGGGCATCGATATAGGCTCTAAACAAGTACCCAGCACGATGGTCGTGTATGCCTTGTTCGACGCGATTCTCTATCCCAGTACAGCTTGGGCGATTTTGAATCTAGCACCGATACTGCCGCTGGATGGCGGCCAGGTATTGCGCAGCGGATTGATGATGTCGCGCTCGCGCGACCCCATGCGCATCGCGCACATCGTTTCGATCGGCGCGGCAGGGCTGCTGGGCATTTACTTTCTGCAAAGCGGTCAAACATTTGGCATCATGTTTCTGTTGTTAGCGGCTGGCAACTGGCAAGCGATGCAAACTGGCTCGCGCGGATTTTGATCGCTGCGATGCGCTGCACTACTGCGCGCTGGTAGCTTTTGCAGTCGGAAATAAACGATGTTGAAAAATTGTCAGAAATATGTTGAAAAGCTATCATAAACATATTGCATTGTTGTCGAAGAACCGTACAAATAGTATCTAAGGACGTAGGTGATCTCCATGGGCTTAGGTCAGTTAACGCGGTGGCCACTGCAATGACCTGGGAGTGTGGTGATTTTCTCGATTCGGAAAACGACCCCGACGCTAGCATGTGGCTGTTGTCGTCAACGTATGGGTCTTTTCCATGTTTCCGTTTAGCGGAGGAATAGAACGTGGCGAAGAAAAAAGCTGCTACAGCGACCAAGAAAGTTGCTACCAAGAAGAAGGTAGCTAAGAAGGCAGTAGCGAAGAAAGCTGCAACCAAAAAGAAGGTAGCTAAGAAGGCTGCCGTCAAGAAGAAGGCTGCTCCAAAGGCTGCCGCTAAGAAGAAGGTTGCTAAGAAGAAGACTGCCAAAAAGAAGTAGTAGTGACGTATCACTAACTTCCGGCAAAGAAACACACTTTCTCCTGAAAGTACAGTAACCGTCCTCGGCATGTCGCTGATGGCGGTTTTTTCGTGCGCCGATTTGAGCGCAACGCTTCAACAGTTGTCTAGGTCCGCCGTAACACCGCGGTACACGTTACGAGCCTACGGTCGACATGCCGATGGTTGATGCGCCGCGCAACACTTGGCTATCAAGGCGCTTCTTTACTGGGCAACCATGGTGCTCCCACCACACAGCGGAATCCTCAGCGTTCCATCTGCGTGCAACTTCACCAGCCTTCAGTGCGCGCCGTAACTGTCTGACATCCGCTGGACGGTCGCCTGGGGCTTTGCTGAGGCAGGCCATGATGATTTCCGCAAGTTGCGGTTCAATTGCCGGATTGATCGTCGACGGATTAGCTGGTAAGTCATGCGCGTGAGATAATACCACGCGCATTGGGTTTTCGCCGGCAAATGGAGGGCGGCCGGTCATCAAGTAGTAGCCTACAGCGCCCAGCGAATAGATATCGCTGCGGGCATCGGGGACGTCACCCCGCGCCTGCTCGGGCGACATGTAAAGCGGCGAACCGGTAATCGACTGCTCGAGCGCAATGTCCGCTTGCGAGGACTCTTCATCGGCGAAGAACTTGGTTTGCCGCACGAGTCCAAAGTCGAGCAGCTTGACGACGTCGTACATGCCGCCCCGTTTGGCCGCAAAGATGTTAGCCGGTTTGATATCGCGATGAATCAAGCCTTGGCTGTGCGCTTCGGCCAGCGCATCGCAAACATGCGTTAGGAAATGAATTGCACGATTGTTCGGTAGCGGGCCGTACATCCTGACAATTTCGTCCAAATTCATGCCCGGCAAGTATTCCATCACGTAGTAGAAAACACCTTCATCCGTTCGGCCGTAGTCATAAATTTCGATGGTATTCCAATGCGTCAAACGCGCCGTTAACTGGACCTCGCGTTCAAAACGGGCTAGATTTTGGCTGGAATCTGCCATTTCAGGGCGAATCAGCTTCAGTGCGCAGGGACGTTTGAGCATGCAGTGTTCGGCCAAGTAGACTTCACCCATCCCGCCGCGACCCAACAACTGCTTGAGCTGATACTGTCCCATCTTGCGCGCCTCGAAGGCTTCCCGCCGTAGAGACCGAATCGACCGTACGCCCCAGATAGCGATGGCGCTCCCCCAGGCCATCATCACAAAAATATTGATGGTCGCATTGTGCAGTTTGGCGTCGAGCAATACCGTTTCAACCGAGCTATGGGTCGTCAGCCGGGCGGTCACTGTAACGAACAATGGCACCAAGGCGATCGGAATGATCACGCTGGCGGCGCGCTGCCACGTGTTGGGAATCAGCAGCGCATAGGTGAAGATCAACAGCAACCAGGGTGCAGAGATGTTGTTGATATGCCCTTCGGCAATCGACGACTTGAGCACGAGATAGCTAACCACCGCAAAGAAGATCATCGGCCCGCCGAAGACGACCAATTCAACAATTCGTAGATGCCTGTGAACTACCTTGCACTTGGTACACAGTCGCCAAGCGACCGCTAGCGTCGAAAGCGTGACCAACCACAGCCCAACCAATATCATCGGCCGCGATCCGCTGGTGGATCGAAAGACGTTCAACAGGCTGAAGGCAAGGAAAGCGGCAAATCCGCTGCCCATCAGAATCGACGCCAACCGCAACCGCTCTGCCAAGCGTCGCATGGTCTCTTCGTTCATCGACGGGCCGCTCCCCAGCACCAATCCGATGCGACGAGTCTTGCGGGTGGATTTTGCTGAATCCGCCGTAGGCAACTCAGAGGCTTCGCTGGCCTCCAACAGTTCGTGGGATGAAAACTCCGTCGTCGCATCCAGCGGTGCAGGCAATTGCTTCACGTGCTTTCCTTCCGACTGTCAATCAACTGTCCCACCGGCGTTGCTGGTAGATCCGCAAGCCGTTTAGGGCGTGGTATAACGCACCGCAATCGAGTTCAACGTGTCGCGAGCGTTCGAGGATTTCGCACAATTGCACGGCCGCTCGCTCTACCCACTGCGAAGACAGTTCAGCCGGCGAGGCTGCAACGGAGACGAATTCCAGCAGGTGCCCAGCGCTAGCCAGTTCGGCGGACAGATCAGCGGTAACACTCGGTCGCGAAAAATACTGGCTCGACAAACCGCCGCCGGCCGATCGTTGATCATGCACTTTGGCCAGATGTTCATCGATTGCGCTTTGCGCCTGTTGCCAGGTCGCCGAGTCGGCCAGTCCCGAGCGTTGTTTGGCCTGCAGGGCGCGGGCGATGCCCACCAGTCGATGCGTCCCGCCGCAGGGACTTTGATCGATGTCATACGTTAATTCGGCTGCGACCAACAATTCCCAACTCACCGCATGTCCGTCGGCGGCCTGCCAAGTAGGTTCGTCCGGAAAGTAGTGCGTCAAGGCGATCAAGGTCCAGCCAAATTCATCTAGCATATTATAACTGACGTCATATTGGGCTTGTCGCGCCCAATCGAGCAGCGTCAGCGTCTGTCCGCCATGCTCGACAGGGGTCTCAAGCGGCAGGTCGGCCATTGCAAAGATGGCCAGCCACTGATCGACGTGCCCCTGCCCAATATAGCTGCCCGGTTCTAGTCGCGCCTTGAGCCCCACACGCTCGGTACTGGGCAGCGGTTGACTGCCGAGCATAAGTTCGAAACCATCGATCTGTCCGCCGGTAAATGCGTAGTCCACGGCCGAGCACAGGCCACGATCGGGTGTGTCAATCTGCAGCGCGTGCCCGTAGCAAATCACGCCATGCATGATCTGCCAGGCAGCATTGACCTGCGAATCCAGGCGGCGCGCGCGCAAGCCGTCTTCGAGCACTTGCGCTATTCGCGTGCGAAGCGGGCTGGCGAGCTCCTTTGCGGCGGGCTCCTGTGCGGCGAGTACCTGTGCGGCGGGCTCCTGTGTAGCGACCTCTCGCGTGGGGACTGATGATTCTGAGGCAGCCGACGGCGAAATCGATTCCACATCGCGCTGCGCACTGCAACCATAAGTCGCCAAGCAGCCCATTAGGAGTAGTAAATTGAGTTGTGACTTGATATTGATCATCAGCGACTTTAGCATCTGATCGGCGGAGCGATCAGCGACTATTTTGCATATCCCTGAAGGGTTACAGAGCTACTTCACCCGCGAGACCAGCTCGCAGGAGGCGGGAAAAATGTTGTGTGGTATCAAGCAGCCGGCGAACCCATGC
>CAKQNH010000216.1 GCA_934255105.1 uncultured Pirellulaceae bacterium | reverse complement strand
GCCCGGTGCTGCACATTGGGCAAGGCAAGATGGCGGGCAGCCGTCTGCGTCCATTCGCGTGTGTGGGAATAGCCTACTTTTTAATTGCTGTGGCCGCCCCCTTAATGCTGATCTACTCGCGCAGCACCGATCTGGGGGCCTGGACGACGGTCGGCATGGGATGGTCCTTTGTGGCTGGCGTGGCCGGTGCAGTTGGGGCTCTGGGGGTCATCCTGGCCTTTAACGCGGGGGGCAAACCCTATTACGTAATGCCGCTGATCTTCGGCTTTGCTCCGGTGATCAATACGTTCATCTCAGTCAGCGAAGCGGGGACTTGGGGACGCATTCCGGTGCTATTTTGGGGCAGCCTAGCGGTTGTAATCGCTGGCGCGGTAACCGTCCTAACCAACGCTCCCAGACCCAAGCCACACAAGTAAAAGTGCGCTGTGGAGGAAGGCCGAAAAGTATGGCAACTTAGTGGGGATGGCACACCCCAAGATGCAATGTTTCTGGTACAATCTGGGCTGCTTGAGCACTTCCTAATTGCATAGGATTTTCATCTCTGCTCGAGACTCCATCAGCCCGGCTTTGGCGCTGAGCGAACGAATGTCCCACATAGGATCCGGCCCCGCGCCGGAAGGCACCGGATGAGCGACGAAAACCAGCCGAATCAGCTTCCCCCCAACGACCCAATTGCTGACGCCCCAATTGCCTTCACCCCCGGCGGTTACGACTCGGCCGACCTCAAGCACTTGAGCGATATCGAGCACGTGCGCGAGCGACCGAGCATGTACATCGGTGACACGACGCTCAAGGGGCTGCACCACTTGGTCTACGAAGTGGTGGATAACTCGATCGACGAAGTCATGGCGCATCATGCCAAAGCGGTTGGGGTAACTATCAATTCCGATGGCTCGGTGACGGTCGAGGACGACGGTCGCGGGATTCCCGTGTCGAAGCACGAGCAGTTGAGCGAGGAGATGGAGCGCGAGGTCAGCACGCTCGAAGGGGTCATGACTGTTCTGAAGTTCGGCGGCAAGTTTGAAAAGAAAGCCTATGAGACTTCCGGTGGACTGCACGGTGTCGGGGTAACTGTAGTCAATTTCCTTTCGCAGTGGTGCGAAGTCGAGGTGGCCCGCGAAGGTCACGTCTGGACGCAGAGCTACGAACGCGGCGTGGCGACTGGTCCCATCGTCAAAGGACATGCAACCACAAAGCGTGGTACCAAAACGACTTTCAAACCCGATGGGTCGATCTTCACCAATACAAAGTTCAATTACGACACGCTCTACAAACGCTTGCAGGAGCTCGCGTTTCTCAATAGCGGAGTGCGGATTAAATATCATGACGAGCGCGTCAACGAAGGGGACGAGTTCTACTACGAACGCGGCATCGTCGAATTCGTCGAACACATGAATCGCGCTAGCGATGTCGTGCATCCCGACGTGATTTTGGTCGAGGATGCTCGCGATGGAGTGACTTGCCAAGTCGCTCTGCAGTATTCGACGGAATACACGGAGAACGTGCAGTCGTTCGTCAACAACATCCACACTATCGAAGGGGGGACGCACGTCTCCGGTTTTCGTTCAGCTCTGACGCGGGCCATGAATACCTATGGCAAGAAGGAGGGATTGTTCAAGGATCTGGCCCCCACCGGCGACGACTTCCGCGAGGGTTTGACGGCTGTCATCAGCCTCCGCGTGCCGCATCCGCAGTTCGAAGGTCAAACCAAGACCAAGCTGGGCAACGGTGAAATAGAAGGCATTGTCAACAGCGCAGTGGGCGAGGCCTTGCAGAAGTACCTAGAAGAAAATCCCAAGAATGCCAAGCTGATTGTCCGCAAGGGGATGCTGGCCTGCGAAGCTCGCGAGGCCGCGCGCAAGGCCAAGGATCTGCTGCGCAAGCGCAAGGATGCGCTCAGCGGCGGTGGTCTGCCCGGAAAACTCCGCGACTGCATCAGCAACAAAATGGAGGAGTGCGAAGTCTACTTGGTGGAAGGCGATTCGGCCGGTGGTAGCGCCGAAGGTGGCCGCTTCCGAGACTTCCAAGCCATCCTGCCGCTGCGTGGTAAGATCATCAACGCGTACAAAAGCCGCGAAGACAAAGTGCTGGCCAATGAAGAAGTGCAGAGCATGATCCAGGCCATTGGCTGCGGGATCGGCGACGATCAAGACATCTCCAAGCGTCGCTACAACAAGGTCATCATTATGACCGACGCCGACGTGGACGGTTCGCATATTCGCACCTTGCTGTTGTGCTTCTTCTATCGCCAAATGTACCAATTGGTAGCTGGTGGCCACGTCTATTTGGCCCAACCCCCACTGTTCCGCGTGGTGCGTGGCAAGTCGACGCGCTACTACGTGCAGACCGAAGAGGAGATGCGGATCCAGTTGATGGAACGCGGCTTGGCCGACTGCTGGCTGGAGTTGGAGGATGGCACGCGCGTCGACGGTGAGCCGATGCGGAAACTGTGCGCGACCCTGGCCAGCATGGAGGAAGCTCTGCTGGCACTCGAACGCCGCGGTGTGAACCTCAAGCTGCACGCCGAGCGACTGGACCCCGAAACAAACCGTTTGCCAATCTTCCTGTTGACTGTCGGCAATGATCTGCATTGGTTTGTCACTCGCGAGGCGATGGAAGCCTTCATCGAAGCGGAAAAGTTGACGCTGGAATCAAAAACGCTAGTAGCTACCGAGGCTACAGACCCAGACGCAACGCCCAGTCTAGAGGGCGACGCGGAGCCAGATCGGGTCTTGGCGTATTTTGTCGAGATGCACGAGATTAAGACCATCAACGCTGGTCTCAAAGATTTGACCGAGCATGGTTTCTCGATTCGCGATCTAATTCCCGAACAGCGGACCGGTACCACCGAATCGAAGTTCCACCTAAACCGCGAAGAAGCGCGCAGCGGTATCGATGACCTACGTGCATTGCTGCCGGCGATTCGCTCTGCCGGGGAAAAGGGGATGCAGGTCACGCGATTTAAGGGGCTAGGGGAAATGAACCCCGAGGAGCTGCGCGAGACGACGCTCGATCGATCCAATCGCACCTTGGTCCAAGTTACTCTCACCGACGCTGCAGCGGCCGACGAAATGTTCCGCATTTTGATGGGGGACAAAGTGGAACCGCGGCGGCACTTCATCGAGAAACACGCTCTGGAAGTTCGCAACCTCGACGTCTAATCCGACTGCTAAGCGGAAAAGAAGAAGCGGGTCAGGTGATAGAACACGGGGGCGGCAAAGCACAGCGTGTCGATACGATCGAGCACGCCTGCATGCCCCATGACCAACGATCCGTAGTCGTTAACTCCTCGGTCCCGCTTAATTGCACTCATGGTCATGCCGCCAAACATGCCCATCACGCTGATCACCATCGACATGCAGGACGCCTCCCAGAAGGAAAAGGGAGTAACCCAGTACAGTGCGGCACCGATCAAGCCGGTCGACAGCGTGCCACCCGTAAAGCCTTCCCAAGTGCGGCTGCTGCTGATGTCTGGCGCGATCACTCGCTTGCCAACCAGATGTCCCCACGACCATTGCAGAATATCGGAAAGCTGGGAAATCAGAATAAAGAAGAACAGCAAACCGGCCGGGCTGCCCGTCCAAGGCACTCCGGAGCTCGTAGCCAGATGCAGATTAACCAGCGCGGCCGCGTAGCTGAGCGAGTAAACGCAGATCAGCAAGCCTATGGTTATCTGCGCCGATCGTTCCAGGAATCGCTTGTGATCTCCTGACAATGCAATTCGAGCCGGTACGAGCAGCGATGCATAAACGGGGATCATGATGCTGTACAGCCCATAGAAATCGATAGGCTTGCCATTGGGCCACCGCAGCCCACCGTGCTCTAGACCGATCAGCACGTACTGCAGCGGAGTAATGACGATCATGGCCCAGAATAGTGCGCGATGATCGCCCCGACGCGTGGGGGCCATGGTGATGAATTCTCGCAGTGCCCAAAATGAAACCAGGGCAAACAACACGATCGTGCCCGTTGGCTGTAGCAGCAAGCCAAACACCAAGATTGCGCACATCAGCCACCAGGCATGTAGCCGCTGCCGGAATCGCTGCACCAAGGCAGGATTGACCGACTCGGTCGGTTGGCGGCGCAAATACTGGCCGACGAGTGAGGCGATCCCCAGCGTCACGAGCACGACGCCTAGTAGGACTTTGGTTTGTGTATCCAACCACTCCGGGTCAAGCGCCGCCGCGCCGCCGGGCGCGTCTTTAGGCGGCATCTGGTCAAGGCTGGGCAAGACGCCGGGCAAGACGCTGTCCGCTAAGCTTGACGGCTGGGCGGCGGACTCTGCCGGGGCAGCGGTCTTTGGCGGGACGGAGGCGTTTGGTGTGGCGGAGGCGTTTGGTGTGGCGGGGGTGTTTGACGTGGCCGAGGTGGCAGGCGATTCAGTCTGTTCAACTTGGATCGGTGGCAGCGCGCCGGCGGAGGGAACAGGCATTGGAGCCAGTGTAGAAGTTGGTACCAGCGCAGGTGCTGGAGTCGCTGCAAGTGCTGGGCTCTGTGCAGACGGTCGTGGCGGCCGTGGCGGCCGCTCGGTATCCGAGCTCGGCGCAGTTGCGGCGGTCAATCCCGCGTCTGAGCTCGGCTTTGCGTCTGAAGATACCTGAGTTGCCGGGGCTGCCTGCTCCTGAGAGGGGAGGGCAGGGGGGGCCGAGGCAGTCGCTACGCCCCCCGCCGCAGTCAGACACAAGGCGACTATCAGATACAATGCTCTCGTCTGGCACCGCGTCCATGCCCTACCCAGATCCACGACAGTAATTTTTGGCCCGATGCTTAGCACTTGAGTAGTCAATCGCAGGGTGAAAACTCGAATTGTAGCCGAACTGGCGATGAGGTCATCAGGGGGCAGCGGCTATGGCTCGCTGCTAATCAATTAGTCCGTTGGTCTAAATTCGGCAAAAAACCCGTCAACAGGCCGATCAATGGCAGATAGGAGCAGACGTGGAATACATACGCGATGCTGGTCATATCCGCCAGCTTGCCTAGGACGGCTGAGCCAATGCCGGCCATGCCAAAGGCCAGTCCGAAGAAAAGTCCAGCGATCATGCCCACTTTGCCAGGCAGCAGGTTCTGGGCGTAGACCAGAATGGCAGAGAAAGCCGAGGCTAAGATGACGCCGATGGGGACGGTCAGGATCGAAGTCCACATCAAGTTCGCGTAGGGGAGCGCGATGGTAAATGGAGCTACACCCAGGATCGAGATCCAGATCACATACTTGCGCCCAAAGCGGTCGCCCAGCGGCCCACCGATCAGCGTTCCGGCCGCGACAGAGAATAGAAACAAGAACAGATGAACCTGCGCGCTGGCCACCGAAACATGAAACGTTTCGATCAAGTAGAACGTGTAGTAGCTGGTGATGCTGGCCAGGTAGAAGTACTTTGAAAAGATCAATGCGATCAGCACCAACAGCGACAGTGCCACTTTCTTGCGGCTCACTGAAGCATTTCGGCGCGACGGTTTTCTTTCCGCGCTCGTCCGAGCTAGATGAGCTTGGTACCACCAGCCGACTTTATAGAGCACCACAATCCCTAGAATTGCTGCCAGCGAAAACCAGAGTATGTTGCGCTGTCCACGTCCGGCGACAATCAGTGCGGCGCACAAGGGACCCAGTGAGCTGCCCGCATTTCCACCGACTTGGAAAACCGATTGGGCGAAGCCATATCGGCCGCCCGACGCCATGTAAGCGACTCGCGACGATTCGGGATGAAAAATGGCCGACCCCAATCCAACTAGGCCGACGGAGACTAGCAGCCCTGGAAAACTGTTAGCAAATGACAAGCAAACCAGGCCCAGCAAGGTGAGCGACATTCCGATGGCCAGCGAGAAGGGCTTGGGATTTCGATCGGTATAGAATCCGACCAGCGGTTGCAACAGCGAGGCGGTCATTTGAAAGGTCAGCGTGATCAAGCCGACCTGAGTAAACGTCAAGCCAAACGACTCTTTGATTATCGGGTAGATCGCTGAGATCAACGACTGAATCGTGTCGTTCAACAGATGCGCAAAGCTGATGGCCAGCAAAATCGGGTATACGGTGCGACTAGCTGGTGCGCTAGCTAACGAAACCTGTTGGGTCTGCATCTAATATCTTTATTTCTTCTTCAGTGATTTAATGACGATTTAATGTTGATTTAATGATCATGGCATGACTAGGCATGTCAGTAGCGAGCGTTTGACAGTAGGCGTTTTTTAGATCCACAGCCACGCTCCTTAGCCTGCTACGACCTGTCGTAGTTTTTACGCAAAACTTCGCCACAGGGTGGGTGAGATGCAGCGGAACTGCACGAGCCGAAGCGTGGCAGCTCGAAGCCCTACTTAGCCGCCGCACAACCTTCCATCGTTGAAACCGTTAACGCCCCTGCGCTGTGACGGAGAGCTACGACAAGTCGCAGCAGTCCAAGGTTGCTTGCTCGTTAATTACGTGCAGTTTTATTATCAGCGCGTGATCTTGAGACCAGTCGGCTTGCGAATTGACACGCGGAGCATTAGAGCTTGGCGAGCGGCAATTGGGGAACCAGCGGATGCTGGTTGTCACTATCCAGTGGATACTGTGCCCCAGCGGCCTGGGTCGCGTCCAGCAAGCGGTGCATCATCTTCAGCAATTGCGCTGGTTCACGCTCTGCCAGGTTCGTCGACTCGGACAGATCGTTGGCCAAGTTGAACAACTGATAACGCGATCCATTCGACTGGGCGGATGGATAGTAGTGGTAAATGACTTTCCAGTCACCTTCGCGATAGCTTGTAAAATAGTCGCTGCGATGCGGTGCATGCGGATAGTGCATTAGGAACGTCTGCGGGTGCTTGGAATCGGCTCGTCCACTCAGTAGCGTCTGAAGTTCATGGCCATCCAGCGCATAGTGGGGCGGTGCGGTAAGTCCAGTTTGGGCCAGGATGGTCGGCAAGAGGTCTTCCACCGAGGCCAGTTGAGTCTGTATCGCACCGGCGGGGATCTGCAGTTGACTCTGGGCGGGCGACTGCGGATTGGGCTGTGCCCAGGCAGCGATAAATGGAACGCGCACACCACCTTCGTATTGGGATCCCTTTTTGCCGCGCAGTGGCGCAGCACAGGCGATGGCGTGTTCGTTTCCTAGCGGCGCGTCCGTACCATTATCTCCCAAGAAAATCACCAACGTATTGTCAGCCACTCCCAGGCGTTCGAATTGATCGAGCATATCCCCCAACGACTTATCCATACCTTCGATGAGCGTCGCAAAGGCTTGGGCTGCCGGTGGTTTGCCCGAGTCCACATAGTGCTGGGCAAAGCGTGGATCGGATTCAAACGGACTATGCACGGCATAGTGCGAAAAATACAAAAAGAAAGGTTGTTGGTCTGCTACCGCCTCTTCGACTACCCGCTGCGCTTCGATGGTCAATGCCTCGGTGAGAAACGTCTTAGTGTCGAAATACTTTTCTAAGCCCGGCACGGCA
>CAKQNH010000215.1 GCA_934255105.1 uncultured Pirellulaceae bacterium | reverse complement strand
TCCTCCTCCTCCTCTCTCCCCTCCCCGCCTCCGACAAATCCTCCCATCGCTGACCCTCCCATCGTCCCTCTTCCCGTCATTGGCCGACTGGCACCCTCCCCTACTGGCGCACTGCATTTGGGCAATGCACGCTCCTTCCTCTTAGCTTGGCTATCGATTCGGCAGCAGCGTGGACAACTGTGGCTCAGGATTGAAGACATCGATTCGCCGCGCGTGAAACCCTGGGCTCTACAATCCACTTTGGACGACCTGTGCTGGTTGGGGCTCGACTGGGACATAGGCCCAGAGCAATTGCTCACCGGACGCGCGGGCAGCACCCCGACCGATACGACGCCCGCAGCCCGCACGCACTCCGACGTGGATACGATTCAATCGCGGCGGCTATCTCGATATCGGCAAGTCTTGGAGCAGTTGATCGCCGCAGGTCGCGTTTACCCGTGTACCTGCAGTCGTTCCGAAGTCGCTCAGGCGGCCAGCGCACCGCACGAGAATTCACTGACAACCCTGGAGGGGCCGATCTACCCAGGGACCTGCCGCCCGCCAGTCGCAGACGCGCAGGCAAGTGGCCCGACAGCGACCCTTCCCTCAGCAGTAGCGCCCGCAGAGGGCAAGTTCGCTTGGCGCTGGCACTTTGCACCGGGCGAAATGCTCTGGCACGATCGCTTGCACGGAGATCTCCAAGCCAATCCGGCAGAGCAGCTTGGCGATTTCGTCATTGCCCATGGCGACGGTACCCCCGCCTATCAATTGGCCGTGGTGGTCGACGATCATGACATGCAAGTTACCGAAGTGGTGCGCGGCGACGATCTAATCTTCAGCACCTATCGGCAACTGGCCATCATGCAGCACTTGGGTTGGCTAGCACCGCGCTACGTTCACGTGCCGCTGATGTTGGGCCCAGACGGCCGCCGACTGGCCAAGCGTCATGGCGATACGCGGCTGAGCACTTATCGCCAACGGGGCGTTTCGGCCGAGCAGATCGTCGGCTATCTAGCTTGGACGCTGGGTCTACAAGCTGACAGAAAACCGCTGCGCGCAGTCGACTTGATCGGCCGTTTGAATTGGTCCAACTTGTCGCTACAGCCCACCGTCGTCGATAGCCATCAGCTCGGCTGGTAGCGAACACCACAGTGCTTATTTGTGCCCCGATGCTGAATCGACTGCGGGAAGCGTTAAACCGACGTCTGCTGAAAAGTGACTGATGTTCTGCGGCGAGTGTTCAAAAACGGGAGCTGGGACTGCGGCTGGTGTAGTGACGCGGCAGCGCACGCCGTCTCCACCATTGCAACACTTGCCCGAACCAGGAGGCGTCAAGGCAATCCACCCCAAGCCGATTAACAGTAGATAAATTCGCATGGCTTATGCCGGCACTCCTCAGTAGTTGCTCGCTCCGCCGATCATTGCTCTTGGTGAATTGCACATCGGCAGCGTCGAACTATGCGCAAATCGTTCGAGCAACTGATCAACGACATAGCATCTGATCGGCGGAGCGATCAGCGACATAGCATCTGATCGACGGAGCGATCAGCGACTATCAAAGCTATTGTCGCTACTCGGCGGCGCGTTGGGTAGGTCGCCGCAGTGCAATCCGCAAGCCCTGACAAAGTTGCACTGGCGTGTGTTAATATAGTAGTCCTGCCCCGTGCGTGCGGTTAGCGGCTGCCCCTCTGGTCAGCCTCGCCGCAGCCTTCCACACTTTCAACCTCTGAGGTCCATCGAATGAATTCTCTCCCGGTTTTTCAGCCCGCAAAATCGAACTGGTGCTCTCCGCTGCTGAGCCTGCTGGTGATCCTGTCCCTGGCCTGCCTGACAGCACAGCCTGCGCAGGCCGATGTCAGCCTGACCAATATCTTTAGCGACCACATGGTGCTGCAACGCGATCAGGACAATAAGGTGTGGGGCAAGGCCACACCAGGCGAAAAAGTCACTGTGAAAATTGCGGAACAGAGTCTGTCCACCGCCGCAGATGATGCGGGCTTGTGGCACGTCATGCTCAAGCCCCTACCCGTCGGCGGACCGCTCGAATTGGTAGTCAAAGGCGGCAACAATGAGGTCCGCATCGCGGATGTGTTGGTCGGCGAAGTGTGGGTCTGCTCGGGGCAATCCAACATGCAGTGGACCGTCGCCAACTCGACTAACGCCGATCTGGAGCGGCTGACCGCCAACAATCCGCAACTGCGCATGATCAACTTTCCACGCGTCGGTTCGCAAGAACCTGTGTGGGAGCATCCCGAGTCGCAGTGGATGATCTGTACGCCGGAGAATGTCGGCAACTTTTCAGCCGTCGGCTACTTCTTCGGACGGCAGTTGCAAGAGACGCTCGATGTGCCCGTCGGCTTGATCAATAATGCCTGGGGCGGCTCGGCATGTGAAGCTTGGATCAGCCGCGAGAATTTGGAGGGGGCTGGCAAATACTCCGTGATGCTCAAGCAATACGATGACATGGCAGCCCAGGCCAAAGCGCTGGCTGGAAAAGCGGATCGCACTGCAGAAGAGCAGAAGCAGTTGGATAACTTGAACCGCACACTGGCAGGCCAACATCGGCCGGCCAATATCTACAATGGTGTGCTCAAGTCGCACCTCGGCTACGGTATTCGCGGCGCGATTTGGTATCAGGGTGAAAGCAACGCTGGCAGAGCCTATCAATACCGAGAACTCTTCCCGCTGTTGATCAGCAGTTGGCGCCAGGAGTGGGGCCAAGGGGATTTCCCGTTTTACTGGGTGCAGTTGGCCGACTATTTGCAAGAGAATCCAGAGCCGGTCGAGAGCAGTTGGGCCGAGTTGCGCGAAGCGCAGACGATGACTATGGCCAAGCTGGATAAGACCGGACAAGCGGTCATCATCGATATAGGTGAGGGCAAAGACATCCACCCCAAAAATAAAGTCGAAGTGGGCATGCGCCTGGCTCGCCTAGCTCTGGCAGATGACTACGGCATCGAAATCGCCAGCCGCAGTCCGCAGTACAAATCGATGGAGAAGTCGGGCAACAAGATCGTGCTCACCTTCGACCATATCGATGGTGGCTGGCGCCCGTTCGATACAAAACAACCCGTCGGATTCGCAATCGCTGGCGAGGATAAGAAATTTGTATGGGCCGACGCCAAGATTCTGGGTGACAATCGCATCGAGGTATCGAGCCCAGCGGTGGCCGATCCCGTCGCGGTCCGCTACGCCTGGGCGGACAATCCAGTCTGCAACATGTACGACGGAGCCGGTCTGCCGCTGACTCCCTTTCGGACTGACGATTGGCCCGGCCTAACGGTCGACAGCCAGTAGAACTGGACTAGTAATACGACGGGCATGAGTGGCAAGCCGAGCGTGCTGAGGCACGCTTGGCTGGCCAGCATCCCGAGCCACAGGCCGGCCAGAATTACCACTGCTTCTCGACGATACGCGCGCCACATGCCGCAGATCGGTAGGAGCAGCACGACTAGATCGTAGGCGTAGAAATGTGGGCTGAGCAAACAGGTCGCGAGTAGCACCTGGCAGAGGTCCCGCGGATCTTGTAGACGCAATGGCGGCCGCACAGTCGTATCGCCTGGAACGGCAGCGCCTGGAATGCTTTCGCTTGGAACGTTTCCGCCTCGAGCGGTTCTCGTGAGCACGGTTTTGGTGAGCAGGGTTTTTGTGAGTAGGGTTTTTGTGAGTAGGGTTTTGGTGAGCACATAGCTGGCTGGTATCATCCATAGCAGCCCGCTGGCCCACCACGGCATCCCCCGTGGAAGGCCGGCAACCAGTGACTGCAGATTGCTCGACCACACCAGTTGATAACCGGCATGTTGTTGGTAGTCCCCCGCGGATCGTGCCACCGCTAAGAAATCTGTCCACACGTGGCTGGGGAGTGTGTAAGCTGCGGCGCCCCACAACGCGCCCCAGGTCAGGCTGGCCCCCGCCACAAAACGCCACTCCCCATGCCGCAGCATGACCAGCGGCAGGAGAAAGAAGAGCGTCGGCTTGATCGACAATAGACCAAATGCTAAACCGGCCGCCAACGGCCTGCTGCCGCGCATTAGTAGCCAGGTTACACTCCAGGCCAGCAGCCATACTGAGCCCTTCTGTCCCATCGTCAGCCCCAGGAGCAGAGGTGGGAAGAGCAGCATTGCCGGCCAGAGCCAAGTCGGGATCGGCGAGGTGTTAGCTACGCTTTCAGATTCTCCACTCTCAGTTTCGCAATGATCGTCCTTCAAACGCACCGCTCGCTGAATGACTGCTGCAGCGGCTAGCAGCGCGACCACCAAGAAAATCAGCCACAGGCGAACTGCCCAGCGGTATTCAATCCAGTGCAGTGGCGTGCATAGCCAGTAGTAGGCAGGTGGGTAAACCGCCGGGTAATAGGCATCGGCATTCCATGCGAAACCGATGCGCTGTGGGTCGTGTTGCCAGGCGTCGAAGGCCGCCGGGTCGTAGAGTTCGCCAGCATGGCCAGCGCCAATCATGCTGGCCGCAGTCCATTCTTGCAGGAAATCCGAGCCGTAGGGGCTGTCCCCTTTGTGTGCATTCCAGCGATAGTTCGGGGTGAGCGAATCGAGCGTTTAGGCGGTCTGCACGCGTTCATGGACTGGGATGGCCCCATTCTGACCGACAGCGGCGGCTTTCAAATTTTTAGCTTGGCCGATCGAGCCACGATTACTGAAAGCGGAGCTCAATTCCGTTCGCATATCGACGGCAGTCTACTGGACTTATCGCCTGAGGAATCGATTCGCATTCAGGAGCGTCTGGGGAGCGACATTGCCATGGTCCTGGATCACGTGGTCGCCCTTCCCAGTTCGAGGCATGCGGTCGAAGAGGCCATGCAGCGTTCGACGCGTTGGGCGGCGCGGTGTCTGGAGGCGGCCACGCGGGCCGAGCAGGCCAAGTTTGCGATCGTGCAGGGTGGACTCGATCTGGAGCTGCGGCAAGCCAGCGCAGAGTCGCTGACTAAGCTACCCTTCGATGGCTATGCAGTCGGCGGCCTGAGTGTTGGCGAGCCTCCCAGCGAGATGGTGCGGGTGATCCACGGAACCACCAAGCACCTGCCAAGCGATAAGCCGCGTTACCTGATGGGCGTGGGCCGTCCCATCGATCTGCTTGAGGGGATTGCGGGAGGCATCGACATGTTCGACTGCGTCATGCCAACTCGCAACGGCCGCAACGCGCTCGCCTTCACGTGGGAAGGTACGCTGCGTCTGCGCAATGCCCATCATACCGACGATCGCCGGCCCATCGATGCCAACTGTCCCTGCTTGGCTTGCCGCCATAGCCGCGCATACCTCCGGCATCTCTTCGTCGCCAAAGAAATGCTGGGGCCGATCTTGCTGACCCACCACAATCTGACTTTTTATCAACGGCTCATGGCCGAGGCGCGACGCCAATTGGCCGCCGGCACGTTTGCCACTTGGTTGCAGCAGCAGCGGCAAACGTTGAATCAGCCGCGTCTGCCAGCCTGACGCACTAGCCTAGTGCTCCGTCCATCTTTGAGATTGGGGTGGAGAGTAGAGCAGTTGTCCCAACTGCTTCGGAAAACGGTTGGGACAACCGTTCTACAATCGGGAAGCGGTTGGGACAATCGTTCTACAAGGAAACGGTTGGGGCAATCGTTCTACGGTCTGCAGTTTCGAAACGATTGGGACAATCGTTCTACAATCGGGAAGCGGTTGGGGCAATCGTTCTACAATCGGGAAACGGTTGGGGCAATCGTTCTACAATTAAGGCTGCAACCCCAAGATCTAGTCTGGACAGAGCGCTGGGATCACAGAGCGCTAGGATCACTTCGCCGTCGACATGTGCAGTAGGGGATCGTCCATGGCCACCATAATCTTTTTCAAGTCCGCCTTGAGATCGCTCAACGCGCGCGCATGCTGCGGCGACTCACTCAGGTTCCGCATCTCCAACGGGTCCAGTCGCAGATTGTACATTTCGTATTTGTCGATCGTGGGATAGTAGATTAGCTTGTTGTCACCGCGACGAACCATGCGCTGGCGATTTAGTTCGTAAGTCCCATAGATCAATTCGTATTGCAGCGACTTTTCACCGCGGATCAGTGGTAACAGACTCTTGAATTCGACGTGCGGGGGTCGCGGCGCTTGTGCCCACTCGAGCGCGGTGGGGACGAAGTCCTGAACGTACACCGGTGCAGCGATTCGTTTGCCCGCCGGGATGCCCGGTCCAGCTACTATCAACGGTGCTTTGAGGCTATGTTCGTACATATTCTGCTTGCCCATCAAACCATGCTGGCCACAGGCCAAGCCATGGTCGGAGGTCATGACGATATAGGTATTGTCGGCTTGTCCGGTGCGTTTGAGCTCCTCCAGTATTTTTCCAATCTGCTGATCCAGATGCGTGATCAGCGCGTAGTATTCTTGGCGATGCAATTGAACAGCCTCCGGCGTTCGAGGCCAGGGTGCCAGGCGTTCGTCGCGTAGCCACCGGCCCGCTCCCATGGCTTCCATGTAGGGATGCTGTGGTTGAAAGTTAGCGGGAATCTTCAGCCGGCTTCGCTTGTAGCGCTCGACGAACTTGCGGGGCGACTGGCGTGGATCATGCGGCGCGTTAAAGGCCAAGTACATGAAAAACGGGCGATCGCTGGTAGCCGTTTGCTTGAGAAACACTAGGGCGTCATCGGCCAAAACTTCGCTCCAGTGCTTGCCCCCTTCCCAGAAGCCTCCCAGTCGCGTGTCCCAGGGAGTCCATGCGTGCATGTTGTTAGGGCGCTGATAGGCCGCGTCGAGCGAAGCGGGCATGCCGGGTCGGATGTGCAACGTATAGTCGTAGATTCGATCGGCGGGAATTCGCACGTGCCATTTGCCCGACATAAACGTCTGGTAGCCAGCTTGTTTCAACATCAATGGCAGCAGTCGCCCGGCTTGCCGCTCTCTTTCCAGCGAGTTGTCGACCGCGTGGGCCCGCCACAGAAAACGGCCCGTATTGAACATGGCGCGGCTGGCCAAGCAGACGGCCCCGTTCCAGCCACCCATGTTGTAAGCGTTGTCAAAGGCTGTGCCGCTGCGAGCCAAGCGGTCTAGATTGGGCGTGATGACTTCTTTATTACCCAAGGCGGCGATCGTGTCGTAACTCTGGTCATCGGTCAGCAACAACAGGATATTCGGCTTTGCTTTCGGCTTCTCTTGGGACCAACTGGGCTCTAGCGACAGCGCTATCGCCAGCAACCACAGCACAGGAACGAGCAGCAAGCAGCGCACAGACATAAACCAACTTCCCTTTAGCTGCCCAGCGGCGTCAGCAGCAATGATCCACTAAACATTCTCAATTCCAAATAAACACCGCTCGTCGAACTACGTGCCGCGACATTCGGCAGCCATGGATGGTGTTTCTTCCCTGCCTCACATCGGCTGGACTGAAAGCGGATTATACCAAGACACTGCTATGCCAAGCCTCCACTATGCCAAGACGCCACTATGCCAAGACACTGCGGTGGTTTGGAC
>CAKQNH010000214.1 GCA_934255105.1 uncultured Pirellulaceae bacterium | reverse complement strand
ATAACGACATCCAGGGCTTGTGCTACTCCCATCGTACCAGCAAAAACGATATTAAAATGTCCGTCGAAGCCCAATTCACGTCGGGCGGTATCGGTGGGCTCAGGGATCGTGATGGCCGTTTCGTCGCACCAGTTGTAGATTACATCAATTTTGTCGCTCGAGAGGCCGCGAGCCACTAGATTCTCCTTAAAGCCAGGTGACAGTACGATCAATCTGTCTGCACTTTCGTACTCTCTTCGACACCATCGTGTCAATATGTTGAACGCGAGCTTAGATCGCATCATGCCGGACGACGCGATCGACTCCGGCCAAAGATCTTGGACATCCACGACGACGCCGCATCCAGTCCGGCGACGAATCGCCCTGGCGCTCAGGCCGAGCGTAACGAGGTTGTAGACGTAAATCACATCCGGCCTTTTGATCAGGTAAGGACCAAGGGTTGCTGCGGAAAAACCAAAACTCAAATAGTTGGCTATTCGCCGCAGCGCGCTGCGATTATGGCTGGGATACAGCGGCAGGCGAATGACGCTCAGACCATCGATGGTTTCGCGTTGCCAGGTTCGCAAATGGTAACCATCGTAGAGTTTGCCACCGGGGTAGTTGGGGAAACCGGTCAATACTTCCACCTCATGCCCGCGGTCGCGAAAGGCTTTCGCTAGCGGCAACCCCTTAAACATGGGCTCTGGAGAAAAGTATTGGGTGAGCATCAATATTCGCATATGAGGACTTTTTTCTCTGCCAGCATCACTTCTGCCACACGACTCGATTGACATAATCTGTGTAGCTCATGATGATCCGCACTACCTTTTCGGATACATTGGGTACGGCATAGTCATCCACGATCTGCAGCAGGCGTTTGCTTCCTCGGGGCTGAGATTCGAGCACAGTTAGCGCTTGGCGAATGCGTTTCCACTCAAGTCCGGTCATCATCACCACGGCCTCTTCCATCGCCTCGGGACGTTCGTGGGCGTTGCGGATATTGAGCGCAGGAAAGTTCAACACGGAGGACTCCTCGCTGATCGTGCCACTATCGCTCAAAGTAGCGCGGGCGTGCAACTGCAGATGTACGTAATCGCAAAGTCCAAGGGGTTTCAGTAAGCGGACTTGGTCATTCCATTTGATCTCGTGTGTTTCAATTCGCTTGCGCGTGCGTGGGTGCGTTGAAACAATGACGGGGAGACCATATTCCTCGCACAGTCCATTGACCACTTCGCAGAATTTGGAGAACTGGTCTGGAAAGTCGATGTTTTCCTCGCGATGGCAACTGATCACGAAATATTGATCGGGCTTGAGCTTCAGAGTTTCTAAGACCGTGCTGCGCTCTATCCTGGGCAGATAGTGGTGGAGCACCTCGAACATCGGGCTGCCGGTCTTGATCACTCGGTCCGGAGGCAAGCCCTCGCGCAACAGGTAGTCGCGGGAGATGTCGCTATAGGGCAGGTTGATGTCCGCGATATGGTCAACAATTTTGCGGTTGATTTCCTCCGGAACGCGTTGATCAAAGCAGCGGTTACCAGCTTCCATGTGGAAAACCGGGATTTTCTGGCGTTTGGCGGGGAGCGCCGCCAAGCACGAATTGGTGTCCCCTAAGATCAGCACCGCGTCGGGTTGAATCTCGCGGAGCACCGCGTCCACTTTACCGATGATCTGCCCAATCGTTTCGGCTGGCGTGGCGGCCGCGGCTTCTAAAAAGTAGTCGGGCTTGCGTATTTCCAGATCGTCGAAAAAGATCTGGTTTAATTCATAATCATAGTTTTGGCCGGTGTGAATCATCACGTGATCCATATCGCGGTCGAGCGCTGCCATGACCCGCGACAATCGGATGATCTCTGGACGAGTGCCAACCACGGTGGCTACTTTGAGCTTCTTCATCATTAAACCTTACAGGCAATCGTGTCAGGGTGATCGCGGTCAAAAACCTCATTGGCCCACAACATAACAATCAATTCGTCATCGCCGACGTTGGTAATGTCGTGCGACCAACCGGGGACCGTTTCAACGACGACCGCGTTTTGGCCGCTGGTTTCCAGCGAATGCTGTTCGTTGGTTAACACATTGCGGAAATTGAAGCGGGCGCGACCACGCAGCACCAAAAACTTCTCAGACTTGGTGTGATGATAGTGGCCCCCGCGCGTTATACCTGGGTGCGCAGTAAAAAAAGAAAACTGCCCAGAGTCTTGGGTCTTCAGCATTTCCACAAAGACACCTCGCGGATCTTCGTGCCGCGGTATGGCGTAGCTGAATTCAGCCGGCGATAGATAGCTCAGGTAGGTGGCGTACAGCGCTCGCGTCAGCCCTTGACCAACGCGCTCCGTCAATAAACTTTCCCGCACATCCGCAAAAGCACGGATTTGATCTGCCAGTTCGCCAACCGTAGTCGAATATTCGGGTGACACTTCGACGAAACTGAAGTGGGTCGGCGGTTGAGCCAGGAAGCGGAGCAACTGAGCGACGACGTCATCGATGTAGACCAGGCGCAGTTTGGCTGCGGGATCATTGACCTGTATCGCTTCTCCATGAGCTAAGCGATGGCAAAAAGTGGCTACGGCGGAATTGTAGTCAGGTCGGCACCATTTGCCGAAAACATTGGGTAGCCGATAAACGGCTACGCCGGCCCCCGTCTCCAACGCATAGCTCCGAGAATATTCCTCTGCCGCGCGTTTACTGCGACCGTAGGGGTTGTCCAGCGTAGCCTGAATCGAAGAAGCGACTGCAAGTGGTGGAGCCTTGCCTCCGTCGGCTAGCAGGCGGCACAATTCCAACGTAAATGCCGCGTTGCCCTTGGCGAACTCCGTGGGGTCGGGAGGGCGATTTACTCCGGCTAAATGAATCACCGCTTCGGCCTCCCCGATCTTTCTTCGCAGCTCGGCTCCGCTGGTGGCACGTGTCACTTCGAGAATTTCACAATTCCCTTGCTCGGCCAATGCAAATCGTAGGTTCTGGCCAATAAAACCATTGGCCCCAGTCAACAATATTCTCACTAGTCTTTTCCGTTCGCGATTTAATTGGACGCAATGTTTTCAAAGACCAACTGATCTTTTTCGGCGGCTGTTGGGTAACTGATCAACACCGCTCGATAGACCCCCTTGAACACGAACAAGCTGCCCGCCGCTGCGCCGATTACGCCATGTTCTTTAATCAATTGGCCGATATCGGCCAATGATCCGGCACCTCCCAAGATGGTCACGGGCAGGCTGGTGGCTCCGCGAATTCGACGCGCTAGCTCGCGATCGTAGCCCTTCATTTGACCATCCTTGTCAATTGAATTAACCACAATCTCCCCTGCCCCCAACTGCTCAAACTGCTTGACCAATTCAATGGGATCCTGCTTTGTGCCAACTTTCCCGTTGTGGGTGTAGACTTCGTAGCCGCCCAAGAGTTTCTTTCGGACATCCAGCACTATCACCACGCTCTGCGAGCCCACCTCTTTGGCCAACCTGCTGACTAAATTGGGCTGGTTGACCACGGCCGAGCTCATCGCGACCTTCTCAACTCCCAACGAAAAAATGCGTTGAGCTTGCTCCGCCGTCTTGATGCCTCCCCCAATACTCAACGGCATGCGGCATTCGGCTGCTAAGTATTGGATCATCTGGTAATCGGGCTCCCGGTTCTCGACGGTCGCGTCGATGTCCAGCACCATCAGTTCGTCTACCTGTTTTTCATTGAAAATGCGAACGGCATTGATTGGGTCGCCAACGTACTTGGGAGACTTGAAGTTGACCGTTTTGACCAACCCCTTTTTGTGGACCAGCAAACAAGGAATGATTCGGGGACGCAGCATTTTCAAAGTTCCGAGAAGTTCTTGAGAATAGCGATACCGAAATCGTGACTTTTCTCAGGGTGACACTGAATGCCATAAATGTTTTTGTGATTAATGATGGCGGCAAACTCCATCCCGTAGTTAGCTGTCGCCAGCACATTCTGATCGTCTTCGCAATCGAAGTAGTACGAATGCAAAAAATAAAACATGCCTCGCTCTTCGCTTCCTTTAAGCAGAGGGCTGGCCTGTTTCCATATCACGTCATTCCAACCCATGTGGGGAAGTCTGGTGCGGAATTCGAATAGGGAAGCATCGAGCTTGCGAACGTGACCGGGAATCCAGTTCAAACCGAGTTCCTC
Source organism: uncultured Pirellulaceae bacterium (assembly GCA_934255105.1). GTDB lineage: Bacteria > Planctomycetota > Planctomycetia > Pirellulales > Pirellulaceae > Aureliella. The sequence continues at coordinate 3,344 of CAKQNH010000214.1, read as the reverse complement.
CCCTTCATCGCTATCTCCGGCCAACATTTGCATACCCACGCAAACTCCTATCAGCGGCCGGTTCTGGGTCAGCACCAAGTCCTCCACCGCCTCGCGCATGCCCGAAGCGGTGAACAACTGCATGGCATGGTCAAAAGCACCCACCCCCGGCAGGATCAGCTTGGTGGCATGTTGCAAATCCTCTTCACGCTTGGCGATGACAAAAGGCACATTCAGCTTTTTATAGATGTTGGCAAAGGCCCGCACATTTCCTAGGCCGTAGTCGAGAATAGCGATCATCGAAACAACCTTTTTTCCAAACCCAACGCCGTCATGGCTCTAGCTCCGAAGCCGATAGCCCAGCGTTTGTTCTTGTAGTCGAGACAGGTCTTGTTCTCCCCTTCGAAAATCCGCTGAAGCTCATCGACCGTAAAATCGAGTTTGTTAGCCACGTATTCGAATTCCTGCTGCAAGAACTGTTCATCCATCTCTGGTCGAGAGATCCGCTCCAGCGCCTCGTCGCGAGTCATTTGGTTGGTTAAGATCAAGCTCGAAAAATGGGCTCTTCGCTTTTCATAGCCAAACTTTCGAGGCATCCAGTAGTCTTCATAGAATCGCGTGAAGCGAGATTCATGATGTTTGTGCTGGAATCGCTCCCAGCCAAACTTTTGATGCAAGAACTGTTCTGCATCCTTCTTAATGTAGGGAACCAAATTCAGCGGCTTGAAGATGCGCATGCCATACACGTAGCGATACACAATCTTGTAACTGAGTATGTCCACCAGTGGGAATGTTTTCAGTGGTATCGACCCAAATTTTTTGTGAATGTCACGGATGAGCTTGGCGTCAATTCCCGGATAGGCACCCCACTCTTCCGGTTCGCGACAACATTCGGTGGAATAGTTAGCACCGGTTAGGACGTAGCGAATACCGTGCGCACGGGCGAACTTATACAGCCCTGAAAAAAATGCGGTGTCCTGAGGTAAATCTTGGTCCGCAACTTGCGATTTGAAGAACGCGCGCTGCAGGTCCTTCATCTCTTCCCAGTTGACCACCTCGGTGAAAAGGTCCAGCCCCAATCCGTTGACCAATTTCTCTACATTTCCTACGGCCTGCTGCGTGTTCCAGCCCGCATCCACGTGAAAGATCAGTGGCCGCAAGCCCATGATCTCTTTGGCAACATAGGCCGCGTAGGAGCTATCCAGTCCACCGCTGAGCCCGATGATGCAATCGAAATCCTTTCCTTTACCCTGCTTGCGAATCAAATCTGCGTTGCGCATTAGCTCCCGCTGACCGCGTTCGTCGGTATGCCAATTGGGAAGGATGGTATTTTGGTAATTGTGGTAATAGTCCGAAATGCCGTCGCTATCAAAAACGATATGCGAGTCACTGGTGTCCATGATCGTCTTGCTACAGATCTGGTACGGACTAGTGCTGGCGGTAATTGGGTTGTCTTGTGGCATGAGAGCGTGGCTTACCATGGGCTTAATTAAATTTCGAATACAGTGAGTCGATAAAATTTGCAACTTGATGATCCGCTACGTCGGGTGCCCATGATGCAAGATCGCTCGCATCGAGAGTCGAGTATGGTCCGGGCTTGAATTCTAGGAATAAGCAGTCGGCTACGAGTGCGATAATGGTATGCCACACGCCAGCGGATATATCGCAGATCTGAGTTGGTCCATCGGGCGTCAAAACTCGATGGCCCACGATCTCCCCCACATCATCAAACCACAGCACTCCCAGCTTCCCTCGAATCGCCACGTAGCACTTGTCCTTGGGTGGGGAAGCATGTCGATGAGGGCGCAGGTACGAGCCGGGCTGCATGGCTACCAGCAACCGCTGGCAGGGATCCTCCAACGCGTGATGCAAGTTCAGATGGCTACGTCTGCGAGTCTCCTGCTGAGAAACTCGCAACAATTCTTCGTATTGCTGTTCCCCAGGCGTGTAAACGTCGCCGCGTTGGCGGGGCGTAGTTTGTGAGGAGCTGTTTTTTGTCAAGGCTTGCGTTTTCCCGTTTCTCGGCATAACCCCTCAGCTTGCGCTCGTTGCGCCACACTTCCTTCTGTGCCCCCATTGAGCTTGTCTCGAATGGCGTGGACCTAAGCGCTGGAGTCTAGGCTTTAGCCGATCCTCGCGCACTCGAATCGGCTAAAGCCTAGACTCCAGCGCTGGGCTCACGCCAGACAAGCTGGCATGGGGCCAATACAAATTAGCCTTATGCGCCGCTACCTACGTGGCTACAGAAATGCGTTGCCATTCGCGCAAAGCCTCTTGCACCAAGTCCAGGCTCAGCAGTTTGCGTTTGACCTCGGGCACGTCCAGACGCGTTGTATTGTGGGAGTTGTAGTCCTCGGCGACGGAAAAACTCTTTTCCCCTTCGACAAAATACTTGTTGTAGTTGAGGTCGCGATTGTCGGCTGGGATGCGGAAGTAGCCTGGCAAGTCGACCGCTTTGGCCATCTCTTCACGCGTCAAAAGCGTTTCGTACAACTTCTCGCCGTGCCGCGTGCCGATGGTCTTTATTTGGCTTTCGACTTCGAACAGTTCGCACATGGCTTGTGCCAGATCGCCAATGGTGGAGGCGGGGGCCTTCTGCACAAAGGTATCTCCCTGCTCTCCATGTTCGAAGGCGAACAGCACCAGATCGACGGCGTCGTTCAAGGACATCAAAAAACGTGTCATTTGCGGATCGGTGATGGTGAGCGGTAGTCGGTGTGTGATCTGATCCATGAATAGGGGGATTACGGAACCGCGCGAGGCCATCACGTTGCCGTAGCGGGTGCAGCAGAAACGGGTCTGCTCGGGGTCGATCATCCGCGACTTGGCGATAACAATCTTCTCCATCATGGCCTTGCTGATCCCCATGGCGTTGATCGGGTAGACCGCCTTATCCGTGCTCAGGCAGATCACCGACTCAACTTTGGCATCGACCGCTGCCGTCAGAACATTTTCAGTTCCCAGCACATTGGTGCGGACGGCTTCCAAGGGGTAGAATTCACACGAGGGGACCTGTTTGAGTGCGGCGGCTTGAAAGACGTAGTCCACCCCCTGCATTGCATCGCGCACGCTGCGGTACTCGCGAACATCGCCAATGAAGAATTTGATCTTGGGATTTGCCAAGCGAATGCGCATATCCTCTTGTTTTTTTTCGTCGCGGCTAAATACCCGAATCTCGCGGATACCTGTATGCAAGAAGCGTTGCAATACCGCATTGCCGAATGAACCAGTACCACCAGTTATTAGCAAGCACTTATTATCAAACATGTTAAATTCCCCGTTTCGACATCAATCCAGAGTACGTTGCGTAGATATGTTTTTAAAGCGTTAAAAACCACTCAACGTTTTGCAGTGTTAGTGACTAT
>CAKQNH010000213.1 GCA_934255105.1 uncultured Pirellulaceae bacterium | reverse complement strand
GTGTGGCTGCAGCCGGTTGCTGCTCGAGCAACAGGGCGGAGATGTAGTCGCTCTCCTCGAGCAATTCCACCAACGCCGCCCGTATCTTCGTGGGCTCGATTGCTCTGCTCGCGAAACTCGGCCAGCACTTGTCGTTGCAAATCAGACCGGGGCGGCCCTCTTTTTTGACTGCGGGCAGAGCACTAACTGTCGACGGTCTGCAGATCTGCTAAAATATGAGAAAAATTGGCTTTTCTTGGCGGGGCGATTCTCGGAGATGAATTCAATGGCGGCTGCTACAAAGACTGCAAGTTCGGCTTCTTTGGTTTTCAAAGATGGGGCGTCCCATAAGTTCTGGCGGATCGACTTGAATGGCCAAAGCCATACGGTTTGCTACGGTCGTGTTGGAACCAACGGGCAAACGCAAACCAAGCAGTTTGATTCAGACGACGCCGCCAGAAAGTCGTGCGACAAATTGATCGCGGAGAAGCGGAGGAAGGGCTACGTCGATGATGATGTCAGCGGCGGGGCAGCTTCGGTAACCCCAGCAGCAGCACCCAAGAAATCCAATCCCAAGAAATCCAAGTCGCCATCAACGTCCATGACGAAAGATGACAAAGTCGAAACGCCGCCAGCGGCGACGGTCGTAAAGGCGACTCCCAGTCCCGTGGTTGTAACTGACGTAGTGCGATCGATAGGGCTTGAACCACAGGATTGGTTTCGCGCTAAGTTTCGACAGAACGAGTCGTTGGAACGCGGGGAACCAAGACCGTTCGATAAGGCGGTTTGCGTAAAAGCGCTAGGGAGATTGAAAACGACATCTTACGGCTGGGATGTGAAGTGGGAAGATCTGCAGCTCCCGGCAGCGATCTCAAAAGAGGAGGCACACTTTTGGTTGCGGGCGATGACGACTGAAAGAAATCGCGATACTAAAATGCCGAAGTTCGCTGAGACGATCGAAAAACTGAAAGTCGATGGCAAATTGAAGTCGGCAGACGCATGGAGCTTGATCGAAAAGGCGAAGCGATCGTTCGCATCTGACATTATGCACGCGGTGGCGAATTTGTTTCCCACCGAAGAAATTGTCGAATGGATGTTGACCGAACGCAGAGGAAAGGGAAAGCAACGTTGGCAAGAGGCGGTTGACGATATTCAGCTTGTGGCGGGATTCGATCTGTGGGTGCGCCCTTACCTCAGCGACAAAGAGCTGAAAGAATTGCAGAAGCTAGTTGCATCGAAGATCGACTCAACCGCTGTTTCCGATGAATACGAAGCCTTCCCGATGGCCCATTACTTGGCCGCCTCCCTGGGGATGCAGAAGGAACTGTTGGAAATAACGCGAGGCTGGGAAGACAATTACTACCAGAAGCATCCGTATGCGTCCCACTATCAACAGCCGCAGACGTTGGTTTGCGGGCTAGCATCTGCCGAGCTCGTTGAATCCGAATGGCGACGGTTGAACCTGCCCATCGACACGCCCGGGCAAGCCCGCGCACTGATCGCATGCACAGAGTATGCGGCGCTTGACTTGCTGGCCGACAATATTTGCAAATTGGCGAATCGCGAAGAATGCGAAGCTTTGTTGAAAGTCTTGGCGTTGGTGAATGCGCCCGAGGCAGCCGAGGCAATCTTGCGATGCAAGGTTGAATGCAAGGCTCCAATCGTTGCGCGGGATTGGCTGGACAAGAACGTCGGAAATGCGGTCAACGGCCTGATCGAAGTGGCCGGGGGACGTGGCAAGTTGGCTGACGCGGCGATCGAATACCTAAGAAGTGTCAAACGCAATGGACTGGCAGGTGTAATTGCCGCGGCGGTGAAGAGGGCTGGCAAGTCTGAAGCGGCGGCCAAAGTCCAATCCGAAGTCCTGGATCGAGAAGAGAAGGTGTACGAGCCGCATGATGCAAAATCGACGCCGAAGTGGTTGTCAGAATCGCTCTCAAAGGTGTCAGGAACCAAGAAGAGGTTGCCTGCTTGGGCTACGGCCGCGCAATTGCCGCCCTTGGTCGTTGGTGACCGAAGGCTAAGCGACGAACAGTTGGAGATCGTCCTGCAGAAACTTGTCGCTACCAGCGTTGCGGACAAAGACGAACTGCTGACTGTGCTTCGCGAGAAGGTAGACAAAAACATCCGAGATGAATTTGCTTGGAAGATTTTTCAACACTGGCAGGACGATGGTTGCCCCAGCAAGGAGAAATGGGCCATGGGTTCGCTCGGCCATCTCGGGGATGACGCGTGCGTGTTGAAATTGACTCCGCTGATTCGCGTCTGGCCGGGTGAAAGCCAACACGCGCGAGCCGTGTTTGGACTCGAGTGCTTGCGCGCGATAGGGAGCAGTGTGGCACTGATGCAATTGTCGGGGATCGCACAAAAGCTGAAGTTCAAAGGACTGAAAACAAAGGCTGCGGAGTTCGTCGAGCAGATTGCTAAAGAGAAAGGCATGACGCGGGACGAATTGGAGGATCGCGTGGTGCCCGACTGCGGGCTGGATGAGCAGGGAAAACGCGACCTTTCATTCGGACCTCGCAGTTTCTCGTTTGTGCTCGGCGGCGATCTCAAGGCGCTGGTTCGCGACGAAACGGGTAAGGTGCGGACCGACTTGCCAAAGCCAAATGCCAAGGATGATGCGACCTTGGCGGATGAGTCGGTGGCCGAATGGAAACTACTGAAGAAGCAAATCAAGGAAGTCGCCACGATTCAGTCTTCAAGGCTCGAGAGCGCAATGGTGACAGGAAGGCGTTGGTCTCAAGAAGATTTCCAGACGCTGGTCGTTCGACATCCGTTGATGACTCACCTGGCCCAGAAACTGATCTGGGCCACGTTTGACGCGAAAGGCAAGGCTTCGTCCACGTTTCGAATCACTGAAGAAAAGGACTATGCCGATGTCTCGGATGAAACGCTCAAATTGCCGAAAGATCACAGCGTGGGGCTTGTACACCCGTTGGAGATGACCGAGGACGAACGGGCCGCATGGGGAGAAGTGCTCAGCGACTATGAGATTGTCGCTCCGTTCTCACAATTGGGCCGCGATGTGTTGCGACTGGAAAAGGGGGAAGAGAAAGCCGAGTCGCTGGATCGGTTTAAAGGACTCAAGCTGGTTGCGCCAACACTCGTCTTTACGCTCGAAAAGTTGGGGTGGACTCGTGGTATCGGTATGGACGGCGGTGGGTTCGACGAACATTCCAAACAATTCCCTGCGGCAAACGTAACGGCAGTGGTCCATTACGATGGAAGTGTTGGCATGGGATACATTGATCCCGATGAACTGCTGACTCTGGAGGAGATCTATTTCATGCCAGGCATGCGACAGCCTAGTGGATATGGTTGGGAAGACGAGAAGATCAAGAAGTGCAAGCTTGGAACCGTCAATGCAATCGTCATTAGCGAAGTGCTAGCCGACATGCAGGTGCTGAAGAGCAAGTCAAAGTGAGCCCGCCCCCGCCCGATGCCCATTTTGATTTTCGCCGTTAGTCGTAGAGCAATTGTCTCAATTGTCTCAGCTTATCGTAGAGCAATTGTCTCAATTGTCTCAGTTAATCGTAGAGCAATTGTCCCAATTGTCTCAGTTAACCGTAGAGCAATTGTCCCAATTGCTTAGCCTGCGCGACCGGCATTAGTGCATCGTCCACACTTAGCCTGGGGGGAGTGAACGGAATTGCGAGTCCCTGACATCCATCGAATCAAACGGGCTCGCGACCTCCTCAAAAATCCCCAATCTCAAAAAACAAGAATGGATAAAGGACTAGGTTTCATACAATTGGGACAATTGTTCTACAGTATGTTTCATACAATTGGGACAATTGTTCTACGATGTGTTTCATACAATTGGGACAATTGTTCTACGATGCGTTTCAAAAGTGCGACAGTCGAACTGGCGCTTGAACCCTCATTGGCACGGACCCCCTGCGCATGGCAAAGAAAGTTTCAGCATCCAAGGCGGCAAATCTCGGTGCGGGTAAATCGCAGGGAGAGGCTAGCGGATCGGGGGCAAGCGAATTACAACGCCCCGCTACGGAGCTCCTTTACGCGGATGAATTGGGACGGCTGGAGAAGGAGACGGCTGCGCAGCCGAAGCCGCCTGGATGGAAGATGACACCTCAAGCGGTTTTGGATTTCGTTTTGGGTAACGAAGCGACTGGCATTAGTCCCAAGTTTGTGGGTCGACGATCGTTCATGGAACGCTGCGTTGTGTCGCTGGCCACAAATCGCGGATTGATGTTGATCGGTGAACCGGGGACGGCCAAAAGTTATTTGAGTGAATTGCTGGCGGCTGCGATCAGCGGTGATTCGACGTTGACGATCCAAGGTAGTGCCGGAACAACGGAAGATAATATCCGATATTCGTGGAACTATGCGTTGCTGGTTTCGGACGGCCCCAGCGAACGATCGCTGGTTCCCGCGCCACTCTATACGGGGATGAAGCTGGGTAAACTGGTTCGCTTTGAAGAGATCACGCGTTGCCCGCTGGAGATTCAGGACGTATTGCTGTCGGTATTGAGCGACCGAGTCATGGCGATTCCGGAAATGGATGCGGAGGGGAAGTCGTTGTTCGCTCGCGCGGGCTTCAATATCATCGCCACGGCCAACACTCGCGATCGCGGTGTGAATGAAATGAGCGCAGCGTTGAAGCGTCGATTCAATTTCGAAACCGTTCATCCGATCGCGGAGATTCGCGAGGAGATGGCTTTGGTCAGTCGCGAAGCGAACCGGCACTTGGTTAGATCGGGTGTTCCCACAGCGCTGTCCGATGATTTGACAGAAATTCTAGTCACTACCTTTCGTGAATTGCGTCAAGGGAAAACCATCGATGGTAAGGGAATCGAATCCCCTTCGACGGTCCTGAGCACGGCCGAGGCGGTGGGGACAGCTTGCGCTGCTGGTCTGCATGCGTACTATTTCAGTGGTGGAAGTATTGAACCAAGTCACCTAGTGCAGTACTTGGTTGGATCGGTTTTAAAGGACAATCCCGACGACTTGAAGAAAGTGCGTCACTACTTTGAAAATGTCGTCAAGCGTCGCAAGTCCGGCGGTTGGCAGGATTTTTACGATGCTCGCGGCGAATTGCAGTAACCATGGAGACGGTGCCACGAGGACAGGTTGATTTCGAACGATTGCTGCATCGCTTGGTAGACGTTTCGCAGGATATCGTCTATTTTCCAGTGCGCCACCACAGCCCCGTGTGTGCCGCGATGGTTGCGTCGCTTGTCGAATCGATGCGCCCGGTGGCCGTGTTGATCGAGGGGCCAAGCGATTACAATCCACATCTTGACGAATTGATGTTGGACCACGAACTGCCAATCGCCATCTATAGCTACTTTCGCCGCCGCGTCGATTCAACCTCGGATGGGCTAGAGGTCGGCTCTCTCGGTTCCGGCGCGTACTACCCGTTCTGTGAGTACTCGCCCGAGTGGGTCGCCATGCAAGCGGCTCGAAAAGTGCAAGCTCGCATCGCTTTCATCGATCTTCCTTGGCTGCAAACGGCCAGCTTGGACCAAACTTCGCATCGTTACGCGGATGCGGAACTTCGACGTGGCCAATATGTCAAGACGCTTTGTCGACGCATGCAGGTGGACGATTTTGACGAACTTTGGGATCGATTGGTCGAATCCGATTGGACGTTAGACCTAACGGAGTTCATGCGCCGAGTCCATGCATTGTGTTTGCACATACGGTTTGGCGAATCGTCGATCCATCGTTCCGATTTGAGCCGCGAGTCGTTCATGCGAGAACAGATCGAACAATACCGTGCTGAATTGAGCGGGCCTATTCTGGTTGTGACGGGAGGCTTTCACAGCAGCGCGCTGGCCGCACCATCCGCTGGAATCGCGCTGGACGAACCCGTAGCTAAGGCCACCGACACTGAACAAGACATCCCTAGCCTACCAGATGATGATCAGGTGGTTTCTGGCATCTCGCTGACTACTTACTCATACGAACGATTGGACAATTTGACCGGATACAATTCGGGCATGCCCAACCCTGGGTTTTACGAATGGGCGTGGCGGTTCCGCCAAAACAATCAGCCCTTCGACCATCATCCGCTGTTGATGGAATTGGCCGATCAGTTCCGAAAAAAGAAACAAATGGTCAGCACGGCCGACTTGATCGCCATCGAGATATCGGCATTGGGTTTGGCCGCATTGCGCGGACGGTCGCATGTCTGGCGCAGTGACTTGGTGGATGCCGTTGCGTCGGCTTTGGTAAAGGACGAACTGCAATACGAGGCGCAATCACCTTTCTTGGATGCTGTTCATGCGATTCTGCGTGGATCGCGACGTGGTAGATTGGCGGATGGAACTCGGTTGCCTCCGCTGATGGAGGACATTCAACAGCAGATGGTCGCATTTGAAGTGCAATTAAAACGCACGTCCACGCAGATCACGCTGGAGCTGTCGGAGCCAGTGGATCTGCCGCGAAGCCGATTTCTGCATCGCTTGAGAGCTTTGGATATCAGTGGTTTTAAGCTCGTTGATGGGACCAGTTTTGTGCAGCGTGAGGACCTCAGCCGAATATGGGAAACTTGGGACTTGCGTTGGACGCCCGAGTTTGACTCGTCTTGCATCGAAGCCTCACGCTACGGAACGACACTGGTCGACGCGGCATCGGTTCGGCTGCTGGAACAATCTCGCACCACAGATTTCAATGCGGCCGATGCGGCAAAGTTGATGGTTGAAGCGTGCCGCGCCGGAATCGAAATGCTGTCGGAGGATTTGTTGATTCAGCTCGAACAGTTGATCGGATGCGAGTCGGAATTTACGATTGCTAGCGAGGCGTTGGGGCACCTGGCGTACTTGTACTGCTACGACGAATCGTTGGGAACCAAGCGTGCGACTCCGATCGAACATTTGCTGGCCGAATGCCATACGCGGTGTCTGTGGCTGCTGGACTCCTTGGGCGGGACGCTTCCTGACGAAGCCAAGGTGCTGGCCGGAATGCAGAAAGTTCAGGAAGTGGCCCAGCGTGCGGCGTCCGTCGTTCGCGAGGATCGTGACGAGTTCAGCCAGACGTTTTTACGGATACAAAATGATCGTGAAAAACACCCCGCAGTACGCGGTGCGGCAGTCGGGATTCTGTGGAACATGGGTGACGCCGATTCCGAAGACATATTGCTGCAAATGCTTGGATTTCAAAAACCAGAAGACCTGGGAGATTTTCTGGCGGGGCTTTTCCTATTGGCTCGCGAGGTCGCCCAACGCCACCCGCAGGTGGTTCAAACCGTCGACCGAATGCTGATGGAGTTTACGGGTGAAGGGTTTCAACATGCGTTGCCCGCACTACGCTTGGCGTTCACCTATTTTACTCCGCGAGAAAAACACCACATGCTGTCCACACTGTTTGAATCGTTGGGAATGAAAGAGCTGAGAGTATTGCCACAGTTGCAGGTCGCGCCGGATGTGGCTGCCAAGGCGATGGCGATCGAGGAAAATATATTCGCCGCGATTGAGAAGTATGGTTTGGGGGCAAGCGATGAGTGACCAAGCGAACCGACAGGCACGCTGGCGA
>CAKQNH010000212.1 GCA_934255105.1 uncultured Pirellulaceae bacterium | reverse complement strand
GGACTGGGGCTTTCTGACACAGGCTGAATCCCATCGGCGTTTGCAACGTAGACGCAAAGAGAAATAGGTGTGCTGCCCGAGCAATGCGTCTTGACAATGTGGCTCGACGCTCCGCGTCGGTATTGCATTTTATGCGAAGCTGCATGCGCGAGCGCTGGCGGGTGGCTAGTTTCAACACTTCTTCACTTGCGAGATAAGCTCGTAGGAGTAGGGAAACGTTGTGTGGTAGGAAACGGGCAGGAGTGCCCGTTCTACAGAGGAAACGGGCAGGAGTGCCCGTTCTACGGTACTTACGACGCGGAGCGTCGAGCCACATTGTCGAGCCACATTGGGAGCCGCAGTGTTACTTTTGTGCGCTAAAAATGCGCACGTTGGTGGAAAAGAACGCGGGCATGATGTCGGCGTCCGATACACATTCGGCGAAACAGGCCATAAAGCCGTGCTGCGGAATGGGGACGGCCAACTGCCATGCGTTCTGGCCTTTGGATTGACAAGCTCGCTCTTCCCAACGGGCATCGCGAAAGTCTCGAGTATCCGCCGTGGCTACCCAACCGCGCACCGTGTCGACGCCCCCTTTCGCGGTGACATCCAACGTCACGCCCCCCTCTAACTGGGAGAACTCCCAGTCGAGCTTAGGCAACGGCTGGCCACCGTGGAGGCTGTGATGAAACGCGGTGATGCTGCCAAAGACCCGCGCGGTATCCTTGATGCCGTGCCCTTCGTTGGGGACGTACAGCAAGTGTATTTCGCCTGGCAGTTGATCCCAATACAACTTGCAAGCGTCCAGCGGCCAATAACGATCGTTGGTGCCGAATATCAACAGCTTGGGAAGAGTCAACTTTTCTCGATAGGCAAACGGATCGACGATGCTCTGCAATACGTGTCCGCGTGGCGTGCTGAGCATGTTTGGCAAGTTCAGTTCCGTATAGTCCTCGATCTGCTCGGAGTAGCCACCAAAGGATTCGACTTGCAGCTTCATCTGTGCGTCCATATTGAGCATGTCGATAACCATCGGCGCGATGGCTGTCACGCGCGGGTCGGTAGCACCGGTCAACCAAGTCGTCCAGCCGCGTTTGGAGGCGCCGGTAACGGTGAATTGATTGAGCGTTATCCCCCACTGCTGTTGGGCTGCGGCGCAAGTCGCATCCATGCTGCGCACGGCCGATTTGACCATCGGTAACAACAGTGGCCAAGTTGGATCCTGTGTCTTTATGTAGTTGGCAAATGTCGTGGCGATGAGCTCATCTTCGTGCTTGCCACCCATCATCGGTTGGAAGGGAACCTGCGATAGAACGGCGACGACGCAGCCGAACTGGTTGGCTACGGCAGCCATCATGCGAGCTTCGCCACTCACGGGCATCGTCACCGGCCCATTGTCTGGCCAATCTTTTTTCCAACTGCCGCCGCTGATCACCAGCACCGCATCCGTGCGTGATGCGTCGACCTGAGCGGGCTTGATGAGTGTCAGCACATGTCGCCATTCGACCCCATGCCAGCGCTGCGAAGTCAAATGCAGACGCAGCACATCGCAATTCTGAATCCTCTGTTGTTCGCGGACTTCCCAGCGATAACTCTCATCGGGCAGGGCCACATAATCGGACAATTCGCTCCCTGCGCGTAGAGTTGCCTTCTGAGTATCTAGCTGAGTATCAGCCGCAGTACCTAGTGGACTAGCACCGGCGGTAGGAACGCGTTCCTGAGTCGTGGTTTGTGCGGCGGCAAACGGCCCCACAGCCATTATCGAATACAATACACCCAAGCAGTAAAATCGCAGTCTCATTCGGGTCTCGCTTCTTGTTTTGAGCAGTTGTAGTGTTTCCAGCAATTGCTGCGTTTTCAGCAATCGCTGAGGAATACTCGCAGGCGAGTTCTTCAAGTTGCTACGGGCAATTGGTAGCGCCCTCGGAATGTGATATTGTAGTCTGCCACCGTAGCGTCGGTGAGTGGACGCGCGAAGTAAGCCCCGCCGTGCAAACAGTTGGTTTGCATATTCCCACATTCCTCCCTAGGAAACACGATGAGCTCCACGCGGCCAAGAATCAGCGCCTTCCCCAAATGCTATCTGGACGAGATCTCGCAGGCGCGCAGCATGTCTGTCTTCGATTGGATCGAACAGGCCCAGCAGCTCGACGCCGACGGGTTGGAGATGTACGAGGGGTTTTTCACGTCGCTTGATGAATCGTACTTGGAGGAGGTGGGCTCAGCCATTCGCCAGGCTGGTTTTGCGATGCCCATGTTATGTTGTTCGCCCGACTTCACCCATCCCGAAGCGGAGCAGCGTGCGCGAGCGATCGAGTACCAGCAGCAGATGATTCGTGTGGCGAGGTTGCTGGGCGGAGAAGGGGTGGTGTGCCGCGTGCTGAGCGGCCAGCGCTGGCCCAGCCTGTCCCGCGACCAGGGACTCGAGTACGCACGCGACGGCATCGTAGCCTGCCTGCCACTGGCCGAAGAGCTGGGTGTCGTCCTGGGCTTGGAGAATCACTACAAGGACGGCTACTGGCTATATGCCGAATTCGCTCAGAAGATGGATGTCTTCCTCGAGCTCCTGCAGATGATTCCCGAGTCGGAGCATTTCGGCGTACAATTCGATCCCAGCAATGCCGTGGTAGCGGGGGACGATCCGGTGGAGTTGCTGCGACGCGTGGTACACCGCGTTGTCAGCATGCATGCCAGCGATCGCTTCCTGGTCCCAGGTGCCAAGCTGGAGGACTTGGCGCAGGCCGAGGGTTCGACCGGCTATTCGGCCATCCTGCAGCATGGCGTGACCGGCAAGGGGATTAACGATTACAAGGCTATCTTCTCACTTCTAAGCCAAGCCGATTATGCGGGCTGGATCAGTATCGAAGATGGCATGCACGGCATGGACGAAATGGCCCAATCGCTGGCCTTCCTACGCGCATCGGTGGGTTATTATTGGAATTGACAGCTCACGCGATAGTCGTTGATCGCTCCAACGATCATTGCTGTGACTTCTCGCATGTATGTTGACGCTAGCGATGGGTGATTCACGACGTAGCAATGATCGGCGGAGCGATCAACGACGTAGCAATGATCGGCGGAGCGATCAACGACATAGCAATGATCGGCGGAGCGATCAACGACTTTGTAGCAAATCCGTGAACGGTTACTATTGGAATTAGCCGCATGAGCTATGTGGAACTGCACTGCAAGTCGAACTTTTCATTTTTGGAAGGGGCCTCACATCCAGACGAGCTGCTGCTGCGTGCGGCAGAGTTGGGTTACGCGGGGCTAGCGATCACCGACCGCAATTCGCTAGCGGGTATTGTGAGAGCCCATGCGGCGGCCAAAGATGCTGGTTTACCATTGATCGTGGGGGCCGAACTGCATCCCATCGACGGGCCGCCACTAGTCGTCTGGCCTAGTGACAGAGCCGCTTATGCACGGCTTTGTCGCGTCATCACGCGCGGCAGACTGCGACGTGAAAAGGGGGCGTGCGAAATCCGCTGGGCAGATATCCTGGAGCTGGGGGAAGGCTTGCTAGTTGGGATGCTGCTGCGACAACCGGTGGCCGACCAACTACCACCCGCAGACATGCAACATTTCAGCGATGACGAGGCGCTGCCGTGGGAGTTTCAAGATCAAGCGGCCGACGGCGATGTGAACGCGAACAGTCAAGTTGCAGCGGATGGCACGACAGTCGCTGCGAGTCTCGAGTCCGCTGCTACCACCGCTTCGCTCCGACAACAGTGGCTGGAGAGTTCACCTGCGGTACACGAGCTGCCGAGCGTCGAATTCGACCCGCGCCAGGACGCTCCGTGGCTGAATTGGCTGGAGCTATTGCGCGAGGCTTTCGGAGATCGCGGCTATTTGTTGTGCGAGCTGCATTACGGAGTGGACGATGCTACCAAGCTCGAGCGGCTATTGCATCTGGGTAAGCTCGCAGGTGTGCCTGTGGTAGCCGCCGGCGATGTACATTACCACTGCGCCGAGCGCGCTCTGTTGCACGACTGCCTATTGGCCACGCGATTCGCCACCACGATCGAGCAGATCGCTAGCGAGCGGCTAGGGAATGCCCAGTATCACTTGCGACAAGTCGATCGCATACGGCAGATTTACGCTGCGGCTCCTGAATTGATTCAGCGGACTACGGAGATCGCCGCGCGGATCGACTTCTCGCTCGATCAACTGCGCTACGAGTACCCGGTTGAGCTCGCTCCGGCCGGTCAAACACCACTGGACTACCTCAAGCGGCTGACGTGGGAGGGTGCCAAGCGACGCTATCCACAAGGTGTCCCCGCCAAGGTTCTGCAATTGTTGCGGCATGAGATGGGGCTCATCGAAGAGATGAAGTACGAGGCCTACTTTCTAACCGTGTGGGACATCGTGCGTTTCGCGCGCAGCCGCAATATTCTCTGCCAGGGACGCGGCTCTGCGGCCAACAGCGTGGTCTGCTACTGTTTGGAGGTCACCGCAGTCGACCCCAATCAGCTCGATCTACTGTTTGAGCGGTTCATCAGTCGCGAACGCAACGAAGCGCCGGACATCGACGTCGATTTCGAACACCAGCGCCGCGAAGAAGTGCTGCAGTATATCTACGAAAAATACGGTAGGCATCGCGCAGGCATGACGGCTACCGTCATCACGTATCGCATCAAATCGGCGATACGAGACTGCGGCCGCGCGCTGGGGATCGCTCTGGATCGCATCGATGCATTGAGCAAGTTGGTCGATTCACGGGTGGGACAGGCCACGCTGGCGGAGCGCGCCAGCGAATGTGGTATCGCGACCGATTCGCAGTTGGGCAAGCGCTTTGTGTACCTAGTGGAACAACTGGTCGGATTTCCGCGACATCTGTCCCAGCATGTGGGCGGGATGGTCATGACCCAAGGTTGGCTGTGTGAACTTTGCCCATTGGAAAACGCATCCATGGACGGACGCACGGTCATCGAATGGGACAAGGATGATTTGGATGAATTGGGGATTTTGAAAGTCGACTGTTTGTCGCTGGGTATGCTGACTGCAATCCATCGCGCGCTCGATATGATCGCCGTGCATTACCAGCGCCCGTTGACGCTTGCAAGCGTGCCTGAGGAAGATCCGCAGGTGTACGACATGATTTGCCGGGCCGACACGATCGGCGTGTTTCAGATCGAAAGCCGCGCGCAGATGAGCATGCTGCCGCGGCTAAAACCTCGCTGCTTCTATGATCTGGTTATCGAAGTGGCCATCGTGCGGCCCGGGCCGATCCAGGGCCAAATGGTACACCCCTATCTGAAGGCTCGCCGCACGGGAGTGCAGCCCGAGTACCCTAACGATGAGATCCGGCGAGTGCTTGCCAAGACGATGGGCGTTCCCATTTTTCAGGAGCAGGCCATGCGACTTGCGGTGGTTGCGGCAGGCTTTACCCCTGGTGAGGCGGATCAACTGCGGCGGGCGATGGCGGCTTGGCGACGTCCAGGCGTCATCGATCAATTTCGCATAAAGCTGCTGGAGGGCATGCGGCAGCGCGGGCTGAGCGATGAATTTGCTGAGCGTGTCTTTCTGCAGATTCGCGGTTTTGGCGAATACGGATTTCCTGAATCACATGCTGCCAGCTTCGCGCTGTTGGTGTACGTTTCGTGTTGGCTCAAGCACTATTATCCCGCCGTGTTTTGTGCGGCTCTGCTCAATAGCCAGCCCATGGGCTTCTATGCCCCTTCGCAGCTTGTCCGCGATGCGCGCGAGCACGGCGTCTGCGTGGCCGGCATCGACGTGAATGCGAGCCACTGGGAATGTACCTTGGAGCGCCCCTCCGAATCGTTGAGCAAGCAGCCTAGCGGCTCAGAGGGAGTTGCCAGTTGGCAATTGCGATTGGGGCTGTTGATGATTCGCGGTTTAGCGCAGCAGACTGGCGAGCACATTGTAGCCACGCGGCGCTCGGGAGGGCCTTTTCGCGACCTGGCGGACTTCAGCCGCAGAACTCGACTGGGGCAAGCTATCATCACGCGATTGGCCGATGCCGGTGCGCTCAGCGGTTTGACCGGCGATCGCCGTGCGGCCTATTGGCAAGCATTGGCCCAAGATAGCTCCGCTAAAGAGTTGACGCTATTCGAAGCCACCGGCGCAGATGTCGACGAGGCACTGCCTGAATTCCTGCAAGCCATGCCAGAGATCGACGAAGTCTATGCAGATTACGAAACCACGGGACTGTCGCTACGAGCACATCCCGTTTCGTTTGTGCGCGAGCAGCTCCATCGCCTACGCGTGCTGACGGCTAAGCAACTGGCCAGCACAGCCGACGGCAAGTTCGTGCGCGTGGCTGGCCTGGTATTGGTGCGGCAGCGACCGGGGACATCCAAGGGAATCACGTTTGTTACCTTAGAAGATGAAACTGGCACGATGAACTTGGTGCTCAAGCCAGCCATTTGGGAGCGGCACTACAAGGTTGCTCGGCGCTCGAACGCTTGGTTGGTCAACGGCGTGCTGGAGCATCGCGAAGGAATCATCCACGTAGTCGTGGGCCGCCTGGAGGATTTGACCGAGCAAGTGGCGGGTTTGGTCGTTAAGAGTCGCGATTTCCACTAGAGGACGCTATCGAACGACAAAAAGCTGGCCCCTCCTAAAGCTGCACACATAGCCCAGAGGGTAAAACATAGCCCAGAGTGCGAAACATAGCCCAGAGGGCGAAACATCTCTGCCGGTGGCGTCAGCCACCGGGCCTCTAGCATCTGTTAGGCCCAAGCCCGGAGGGCGACACATCAATCAACATTGTGCATGGGTTTGTGCACTTAAGAACTTTGTGCCGCCCTCCGGGCTTTCCGATATGTCTCCATTGGACCGGTGGCTGATGCCACCGGCAGGAATATGCCGCCCTCCGGGCTGAAGCAGATAACCTCTGATTCGATAGTTGGCTGCTGCTCAGGCTTAGCCGCTTCGCAAGTTGTCTGGAATGCGTTGTGGTTTGCCACTGCGATCGATGACGGCCAGCGTGACCTGCGCGGTCACCAATTGCTGTGCATCGCGCTCGACCGAATAGTCGTGGATGATCTTGGCCTCCGTCGTACGCTGGATCGTCGCGCGGATCGATAGCATGTCATCGTAGCGGGCTGGCAAACGATACTGACACTCGACGCGCACGACCACCACGAATAGACCACTCGCTTCGAAATCGCGGTAGTTGCCGCCGCTGGCGCGGTACATCTCCGTCCGTGCGATCTCAAAGTACTTTAAATAATGCGAATGATGGACGAAGCCCATCGGATCGCATTCATCGTATCGGACGCGAATCGGTTGGATGTACTGGTGCATTTAGGGGAGGATTCTTGAGAACGGTCTGTGGCCCGCTAGCTTGCGTGGCAGGGGCAGAGATTTTGAGATGAAGAACAAGTGTCGTAGCTGAAGTCGCCAGTTTTGGAAAGTCGAGTAGCTTGTTTAAGTCCAGCGACTTTGACAGCCAAATCCCCGAGTGTTGTTTTCAGAACTCTCCCCATGCTGACGCATGGGGCTACATGCTGCCGCCACTACCGTGGCTGATACCGATTGTTAGCAACGCTGTGTAGGT
>CAKQNH010000211.1 GCA_934255105.1 uncultured Pirellulaceae bacterium | reverse complement strand
GCCTACGGTCGAGACCCTGGGGAGGGATCAAGATGCGATTGAGCGTGCCGCCCGTCAAGGGCGTCGATGTCAAACGTCGGACTGGCTTCATTGGCCAGTTGATGGTTCCGCAGCGGCTCGTCGAGGGCGATCAGACGCGATTTGTCCTGCCGTCGGTAACCGGCCTGAGGTTCGTGACAGCCGACGGAGAGATACTTTACGCCTTTCCCAAGGCGCCCAAGGATGACCAAGTGCCCACGGACGGTACCGTTCTAGTTGGGCCTGTTCCGGATGTCACCGGAGAACATGTCGACCTCCAGGCATCCAAGTGGCTGGCCCATCCTGCAGTCGGCGGTCCCGACGCGGGGACAGCGAGAGCCCGTGAGACCTGGTTGAACGGCTTTCGGTACGTTGGAGAAGACGAGGCTGGCGAAGGTCGCATCGGTTTGCGGCGGCCTCAGTTGGGCGCTCTTCATGCCATTCACGCGCATTGGTCGACAAGCAACGACGTCGCCACCGTCGTTATGCCAACGGGAACTGGCAAAACTGAGACGATGTTGGCTACCTTGGTGTCGGCCAGATGTAAACGAGTGCTGCTGCTCGTGCCGACCGACGCACTACGGACCCAGATCGCCCAGAAGTTCTTCACCATGGGCATCTTGAAGGATCCGCGCTCAAGCCTGCTACAGCCAGGCGTCGTGCGTCCCGTTGTAGGGATGTTGACCAAGAAGCCGGTGACTCCGGAGGAGGTAGCGGAGTTCTTTCGGCAATGCAATGTAGTCGTCACGACCAGCGCGTTGGCCGGCAAATGCTCGCCAGAAGTCCAGGCGCGCATGGCTGAGTTGTGCTCGCACCTGTTCATCGACGAGGCACATCACGCCGAGGCTGCAACGTGGAAGCGATTCAAGTCCCACTTCAAAAACCAGAGCCTGATCCTGCAGTTCACGGCTACGCCCTTCCGTGAGGACGGTCGGCCCCTGGACGGCAAGATCATCTATGTGTATCCGATGCGTCAGGCTCAGCGCGAGGGCTACTTCAAGCCAATCCGGTTCAGCTCCGTTTATGCATTCAACAGTGCCCGCGCAGATATGGACATCGCGGTGAAGGTAGTCGAGGAACTGCATGCGGACACCACAGGCCTGCACGTCGCCATGGCGCGCGTATCGACCCAGGCGCGCGCGACCGAAGTCCATGCCATCTACAAGGCCCTCGGGCAATTCGATCCGGTCGTAATCCACAGCGGCCTCAAAGAGACTGAAATAGATGCCGCCCGCAAGAAGCTTGAGAGCGGCGAGTCGCGGATCGTCATCTGTGTCGACATGCTGGGCGAAGGTTTTGATATGCCCGAGCTCAAGATTGCTGCTTTACATGACCTGAGGAAGAGCTTGGCCGTCACACTCCAGCTCGCCGGCCGCTTCACAAGAGCACGGGATGACCTCGGTGAGCCCGTCTTCATTGCGAACACCGCAGACGTAAACCTCAAGGAGGAACTTCGGGCTCTCTATGCGCAGGACCCAGACTGGAACTTGCTGCTCCCCCATCTCAGCGAAGGCGCGATCGGGGAGGAGCTGGAGACGCAGCGGTTTATCGGAGGATTCGTAGACCAGCTGGACGAAATCCCGCTGACCGAGATTCAGCCGGCTGCGAGCATGGTGGTCTATCGCACGCAGTGCGGTAACTGGATGCCCGAAAAATACAAGGCCGCCTTCAAGGGCCGCAATGACGCCGAGAAAGTGCACCCGATCCTCAACGAAGCGGAGCGGACACTGGTCGTCCTCGCAGCCCGCCGACAGGGGGTTCCATGGACGGAAATCGCCACGGTGGATGGCATCGCTTGGGAGCTTTGCATTGCGATTTGGGACAAGGACAGGGCACTGCTATACATCCACGGTTCGGCGAACAATGGCAACTATTCGGATCTCGCTAAGGCGCTTTGCGGCGACAACGTAGAACTCATCAAGGCGCCAGATGTATTCCGGGTTTTCTCTGGCATCAGCCGACTGATGCTCACCAACGTTGGGCTGGACGAGCAACTTGGGCGCCAGATCCGCTATACCGGCCGAATGGGCCCTGATGTTGGCGCGCTGCTGGCCGAAGCTACGCTGGCCACCACCACCAAGGCCGTATTGGCGGGAGTCGGCTTCGAGAACGGCGGTCCGGCATCCGTCGGCGCAGGCAAGCGCGGACGTGTGTGGTCAAACCTGCGTCTACGCGTCGACCAGTTCGCTGCCTGGTGCAAGAGCATTGGGTCCAAGATCGCCGACCCGAACGTTGACCCAGAGCAGGTACTACGTGGCACGCTCATCCCGACACTGATCGATAGTCGGCCCACGGCGGTTCCTGTGGGCGTTGACTGGCCGCTGGAGATCCTTGATCTCGTGGAGTCGGCGACAACGATCTCGTTCGGAACCACGATCACCCAGCACCTGACATACGTAAGCATTGAGCCTCGCGATTACACCGACAGTGGTCCTATCGTGCTGCGGATCAGCTGTACCCAGCGGGAAATACAGGTCCGGCTCAACTTCGTCGGGCGCGGGAAGAACGCGGATTTTGCATTCGTTTACGAGGGCGACAGCCGGGCCACTATCAAACGTGGCGCTGAGTACGACTTGTGCGACTTCTTGACGGAGTACCCGCCGACGATTTGGTTTGCAGATGGGGCCAGGCTCGACGGCAACGTGCTCGTCCAATTGCGCACAGATACGCCCCTCTACTCACGCGACCGGCTCGTTGCCTTGGATTGGACCAACATCGACCTCACGCAGGAGTCGCAGCGCGAAGAGCGTCGGGCCGACTCCGTGCAGTTTCGGATGATCGAGCACATTAAGGCGGAGGCCCGACATGAGATCCTTTTTGATGACGATGGGAAGGGTGAGGCCGCAGACATAGTCGGGATCAGCCTTGACAGCACGACTTTGCCAAAGCTGATCACGGTCGACCTTTACCACTGCAAGTATTCAAGTGCGCCTGAGCCCGGTGCCCGAATCGGTGACATGTACGAGGTCTGCGGTCAGGCGCAGCGAAGTGTGCTTTGGATGCACAACAAGGACCGCCGAACTGATCTCTTCGCGCACTTGCTGAAGCGCGAGGCGCTGCGTATCGAAAGCGGCAGGGCCTCCCGCCTCGAGGTCGGCACCAGTGACAGATTGATCCAGATCAGAGACCTCAGCCGCACCTGCAGTATCGCGATTCGCGTTTTCATCGTGCAGCCCGGCCTATCCAAGGTTCAGGCCGCGGAACACCAGCTCGCAATCCTGGGCGTTACCGAGAAGTTCCTCCATGAGACTTATCAGGTTCCCTTGCAGGTCTACTGCAGTTAGCGTCCGTTCGAGTAACCGCAGAGACCGGCAAGAGGGTCGCTTAGGCTGGGGCGCTCCCGACTGACGTTCTCCCGACCACTGCAACGCCGCCGACGGAGTTCTACAAGGTCTCCCCAGAGGTGGAGGTCGAGTTGAATGCCCTGCCTCATCCTCTAGTGGCAGATATAGGGCGTTAAGTTCAAGAGCGCGATGGACTGATTCGCAACGACTTGCAACAGATCGCAAATGGGGACTGGCTCTCGCGGGGGGCTACAGCGCCAACTACTTGCTTCTAAAACTAAGAGGGTTTGGCTGACAAAGCCACAAAGCAGCTGTGCAACTTTTCGCTCAGTTCCTGTTGGACGTCGGGGTTTGACAAGCCAGTTGTTCCATCGCATGGAACGAGGTTTCGACGACAAGAGTCAGGCCAACCTTCCAGGTCATCATCGAGAGCTATCCACTGCCGGGGCATTCGGCGCCGTGTGTCTTCCTGAACCTGCACGCCCCTGGGGGTGGTCCGGAACATGGACAGGTTCCAGGGGTCCACACCATGCACGCGTCCGTGGTACGTCCCACCAATAAACCGGGAACGTAGGGAGGCCGGAAGCCGTTTGAGGGTTGCGCTGTACCCGGGACGGATACACCAGGTGCTACTCAGTACCAAAGCGACTGTTGGGAAGGGTTCAAGCAGCGACTCCAGTATAGGAACCCATTCGAAAAGAGAATGCCCAGCCGCCTCGTATGGGCTCATGTAGATACCCCTGCTGGGATGCCAAAGTACTTTTTCGTGGTGGACAACACCGTCAAGATCCAAGTACAGAACGACGTCCGCACTGCGCGGAGTGGATGCTGGAAGATATGGGGAATTTTGGCCGGAGGGCATTGCAGTAGGGATTCTGTTTGGCACCAGTTGGTCTGCGGGGACGACGATATAGCTGAGGTGACTCAAGAACTTGCAACTCACCGCCCAAACCTACGAAAACGCACCAGACTGAGCGCGGAGGAGCAAGCTACTCACCATTTCCACACCATTGGGCTCCAAGAGCACATCAAGAGGCCTCCGATTCCCCAATGCAGGGACTTCCTCCATAAGCCAGTGGTCAAGCCATGAACGCACGTCAAAACCGCTTGGGTCCCCGGCCTCGTTGACCATTTTCTGTACGATCACGGTGAGTGTATTGATGTCGTCTTCAAGAGCCATGGCGTAGTCCGTGGAATGGCTGTAGATTCGCCTGCAGCAATGACGGTGCAGTCCCTAGGTTTAAGCTTCAGCTTTTGGCCCTTGTAGAAGGCTGGTCAGATTGGCAGTTGCAATTGGTCACGTAGCGAGCAACCCCGGTCAGGGTGCTGAAAACACTTTTACGTGTTGGCAAACCAGCACCCTGACCATCCCCATGACCATCATTAGGCCGCCTGCATCCGCTTCGCGGCGTGCAGCTTCCGCATAGATTCTCCCTTGAGCTGGAGCCGATGGGCTTGATGAACAACCCTGTCAAGAATCGCGTCGGCAATTGTCGGATCAGGAAATAGCCCATGCCATTGATCTGTCGGGTACTGGCTCGTAATCAAGATTGAACCGGACCGCATACGTCTATCTACAACGTCCAACAGCACGTGAGCCGCTTGTGCGTTCAGGTTGCCGATGCCAAAGTCATCCAAGACGAGCAACTGCGGCTTGATCAGCGCCGCCTTCAACTTTGGCAAGGAGCCATCGAGCATCGCAGAGCCAATATCTGCGTACAGATCAGAGGCACGGTAAAACACCACGGAGAGCTTGAGCCTGCAGGCCTGGGTTCCGAAAGCACATGCCAGCCATGTTTTTCCGACTCCCGTCGCGCCCAAGATGATGAGGTTCTGGTGACGATGAATCCACTCACAAGTTGATAGCGATGAAACTAGGGAGCGATCAAGCTGCCGACTTGCACGCGAGTCCAGGTCTTCGAGATTCGCTGGCTCAGGAAGTGCTGCGCCTTTAATCAGCCGCTTCAACTTTTTGTTTTCGCGCTCTGACCATTCCCTTTCAACCAGCATGCCGAGCCTGTCTTCAAAGCTGAACTGCTGTAAAGATGGCGTATCCAGCTGAGTGCTCAAAGCGTCAGCCATGGCTCCCATGCGCAACTCCCGCAGACGTGTGATGGTCTGATTCCACTCATGGATTGCCCCCGTAGTAGGAAGGCCCGCGCAGATTTTCATGTTGTGCGGCAGGTGGCATTAGTGGTGGTGCCTGCCTATCCGGTTGATTGCGAAAGATTGACTGAATGCTACGCAGCGCGGTGATGTTCAACGGCAATGAGTATGCGCAAACCTCTTCAAGTCGAGACTCCCCATGCAGTCGCGCCAACTCGCGGAGTCGCTTGGCCGCGCGAATGCCATTCACCATGTCAAAGCGGTCTTGCAAATGGTGGCTCAGCATGGCATGCGTATTCGCACCCACCGTCTTTGCCCATTCAAGGAGGGCTTGAGGCTCAGCATCCAGCACGCGTTGATGCGCAACTGGACGATGTTCCGGCAAAGTGACCATCGGGACAGAAGTAAGTCCTAGTGCATGAAATGCAACCCGCTGACCCGACTCAAAAATTTCGAGCGTCTTTTCTGTGAATCTGGTATCGACCTTCTTCCCAATCAGATGGTACGGGACAGAGTAAAAGACCCCCTCATGTTCGACGTGGTAGTCGGCGTTGACGCGAATAGAGCGTTTCCATTGGCATGGTTCAAATGCCGCATTCGGCAGGGGCTTCAATGCCGCCTCCTCAACCTCCTTGAATCGCTGAATGCGGCTGCCTGTCATTTTTTTGAATGGATGTGCGTTCATGTCGGCAGTGAGTCGCCGTAGCTCTTGATTGAGCTCTTCGTAGCTGAAAAACACGCGGTCTCTCAGACGGAACAGCACCCAACGTTGTGCAATCTGAACGCCCACTTCAACCTTCCCTTTGTCCTGGGGTTTCCGAACTCTTGCGGGAAGCACCGCTGTGTCGTAGTGAGCAAGGCATTCCCGATATGCCGGGTTTAAATCAATCCGATCGCGGGTTCGCCGGAGCACTGCGGACTTCAGGTTGTCACACACAATCCAATGAGGGACTCCGCCCAACGCAGCGAAGCAGTTGACATGGCACTGCTGCCAGTGCTCAACCTTTTGGCTCGGGACCGCCTCCAAATAGGTGAGATTTGAGTAGCCGAGGACGGCCACGAAAATTTGTGCAAATGAGGACGGCCCTCCAAGAGGGTCTCGAACTTCTACTGTTCTGCCCGCGAAGTCCACGAAAAGTTTGTCGCCTGGTGCGTGGTGCTGCCGCATCACTATGTGTAGTGATTTCCTCCAACGCCGATAGTGTTCTGTGAAGGCGCTGTAGCCGACCCCTTCGGGGCACCCCTCGCGCCACTCGCACCAGATGACTTCCAGCGTCCCGTCCTCGCGCTGCATTTGTTCGTGTACCCAGTTCCAATCGGGAGTGATCTTTTTCTGAGCCACCGATTTGTCATGGTTGTTAAGTACCGATCTCCACTGATGATCATCGAGCAAGGACAGCTCGGGCCAGAGTCGGCCACACTCCACCAAGACCTGCCTGAGAGCTTTGACGCTGTTGTGCGAAACGCCAACCATCCTGCCGATTGCTCGGCTGGATTGGCGGTTGTCGTAAAAATGAAGGCGAGCGATCTCTCGCTGCAAATGAATTGAAAGCCTCAAGGGCATGCTCCTGGATGTACTGCGCGATGAGACGCGCATGGGACGGGGTCACCCAATCACGCCCTGCTATTGACGAGCAAGCGTGTCTGTCCGATACTCCAGTACACAAGTACCTACTTGACTGGCTAACGGCTAGTTGCAAAAGCCTGAGGTTGCCGCCTCAGGCTTTTGTCTTTTTGGATGACGGGAATTGGGGTACGGGTTCTTGAATTCGGGCTGAACTCTCCTCTCTCTATCTACTTTTGGGTTCAACAGGACTCTCTGAGCGCATGCTGCGTCTGGGTCTTGACGGCTAGGCGCCAGAACTGTGTGGCCGATTCATTGCGTGTGCAGTTCAAGCCCCATCTCACTGCGATACGCGGGAATCCCTGTTGCTAAGTCATCGTTTGACCCTGAACGATGAGATCTGTTTGGTGCAGTGTTTTGAGACGACACATCGCGATGCTTCCATAGCCATTGGGCGATGTCCGTCGCTGCTGCAAATCTGCCCCTGCGGCCTGCCAACTCGAACGTGTGCACAGGCAATCTATTACGATGATGC